>NZ_JAALDZ010000019.1:0-21956 GCF_014145125.1 Dietzia sp. CQ4
GGCTGCCCGATGTCGTCGTCGTCCCCATGTACCCGGTCCTCCTGGCGACGCTGGGCGTGGCGTCCGCGGTGACCGGCGACTGGGGCGCCCTGGGGCGCGCCGCCGCCGCGGCGCTCGCCCTGCTGGCGTTCTACTTCACCCTCGCGTTCATCAACCCCTCGGGACTCGGGCTGGGCGACGTCAAACTCGCCGGCGTGCTCGGCCTCTTCCTGGGCTGGCTGGGGTGGCAGTACGTGCTGATCGGGACCCTGGCCGCGTTCGCACTCAACGCCGTGGTGGCGCTGGTGCTACTCCTCAGCCGTAGAGCCGACCGCCACACCGGCATCGCGTTCGGTCCCGCGATGATCGCCGGTGCGGCGGTGGCCGCGTGGCTCTCGGTGGGCGGCTAGTCCGCGATCGCCTCCAGCGGGTCGGTCTTGGCGGCCCGGTGCGCCGGCCACAGCGAGGCCAGGACCCCCACGAACGCCGAGGCCACCAGCACGATCCCGATGGTCTCCCACGGGATGGTGGTCTCGCTGAGACCGCTGTCCGCCAGCACGGAGACGAACGCCCAGCCGAGATAGACGCCGACCGCCGCGCCGACCAGCGCCCCGAACACCGCGATCTGCGTGGACTCGAGGTTGATCGTCCGCCGGATCTGGGACCGCTGCATGCCCACGGCCCGCAGCATGCCGATCTCCGTGCGCCGCTCGATCACCGACAACGCCAGGGTGTTGACGATCCCCAGCACCGCGATGACCAGGGCCAGGCCGAGCAGGGCGTAGATGATCGTCAGCAGCTGGTCGATCCCGCCCGACTGGACGTCGATGTACTGCTGCTTGCTCTGCACGGTGGCGATCGGGATGTCGGAGAGCTCCTCGGTGACGGCGGCCAGCACCTGGTCGGGTGAGGTGCCCTCGGCGGCCTTGGCCAGCACGATCGCGGTCGAGCGGAGGTTCTCCGGAACCAGCCGTTCGTAGACGTCGATACCGGTGTAGAAGGGTCCGAGGATCTGGGCGTCGTCGTAGACACCGGTCACCCGGAGGGTGGACTCACTGCCGTCCGGGCCGACGAGCGGGACCCGCGTGCCCATCGTCCAGCCGTTGTCCCGCGAGACCTCCCGCGACACCACGAGGGAGTCGGCCTCCGGCTCGAGAGAACCGTCGAGGACGGTGGCCTCGAGCAGCTCGCCGACCGGCCCGCCGGCGGCCGCGAGCGCCTGGGGCTCGCCGCCGAGTTGGCCGAAGCCGAACGCGAGCCACGCCACGTCCCCGACGCCATCGACGCCCGCGATCTGGTCCTCGATCCCGCCGGCCAGCGGGGTCGGCGGCCCCTGGGAGGCCACTCCCTGGACGATGACGTCGGCGGTGATCCCCTGGTCGATGAGGCCGCTCACGCTCTCCTTGGTGGTGGCGCCGAGCGTGCCGAACGCCGCCACCAGGGTGAGCCCCAGCGTGAGGGCGAACGCGGTGGCCGCTGTGCGTCGGGTGTTGCGTCCGGCGTTGGTGGCCGCCAGCTTCCCGACGGCACCGAAGGGCGCGCCGATGACCCGCCCGATCCCGCCGGCGATGGGCCTGGCGAGGGCGGGCATCACCAGGAAGCTGCCGACGATCAGGGCCGCGGCGCCGACGCCCACGGTGATCGCGCCGCTCCTCGTGGTGTCCTGCCAGGTGCCGATGAGGGCCAGCATGATGCCGCTGACCACCGCCAGCAGCCCGACCGACGTGCGCCAGCCGCCGCCCGCCTCCGAGGAGGCGGCCCCGACCCGCATGCCCTGGACCGGGGCGACGCGTCCGGCGCGCCGGGCGGGCGCCCAGGCGGAGAACACGGTGACGACGAAGCCCAGCACCAGCGGGGTGACGACGGACATCGGGGTGAGTGCCAGGGCCCCGGAGGGGATCCCCAGGTCGAATGCGTCGAGTACGGCGAAGATGACCCGGGCCAGTCCGAAGCCGGCCAGCACGCCGATCGCGGAGCCGACCAGACCGGTCAGCGCGGCCTCGGCCAGTACGGACCGGGTGAGCTGCCCGCGGGTCGCGCCGATCGCCCGCAACAGGGCCAGCTCGCGCAACCGCTGCGCCACCAGCATGGAGAAGGTGTTGTAGATGATGAACGTGCCCACGAGCAGCGCGATCAGGCCGAAGGCCACGAAGAAGTAGTTGACGAAGTCCAGGATGGTCGACAGCTGCTCGGAGAGCCTCTCCTTGACCTCCTCGCCCGTGCTCACCTCGTACTCGGGGAACTCGGCGGCGAGCGTGTCGCGCATCTCCTCCTGGCTCACGCCGGGGACCGCGCGGACGGCGACGTTGGTGGCGTTCTCCCCGTCGGTGAACAGGGCGCGGGCCTGTGCGGAGGTGAAGCCGACCCCGACGTAGCCGCCGACGTCGGTCTCCGAGGAGTACGTGCCCACGACCGTGACGTCGATCATCCCCTGGGAGGTGGTGTACACCCGCGCGGAGTCGCCGATCGAGAGTCCCGCGTTGTCCAGCACCGACTCGGGGAGGACGACCTCGCCGTCCGCGGCCGGAGCGCGCCCGTCCGAGATCCAGCTGCTGCTCCCGACGGCCTGGTCGGGCTCGACCCACTCCAGCCCCTCGGACGGGGCGCCACCCGACTGGTAGGGCGTGCCGTCGGAGTTGAACATCACCACGGTGCCGGTCACCCCGGGGGTGACGGCCTCGACGCCCGGCAGTCCGAGGGCGCGGTCGGCGACCTCGAACGGCACCCCGGCGCCCCGGGGGTCCTCGGGTTCGATCATCGCGGACAGGTCCTGCGTGCCCTGGTCCAGCAGCGCGTCGAACGTGCTCTGGAGGGTCGAGGTGAACACGAGCGACCCGGTGACGAACGCCGTGCCCAGCACCACCGAGAGGACGGACAGGACCAGACGCAGCTTGTGTGCGGCGATGTTGCGGAGCGAGACCCGGAGCATGGGCCGGGAGTGGCTGGGGGCGTGACCGCGCGTGTTGCCGGGGGCGTGACCAGCGGCGTGGCGGGCGGCCATCACCGCTCCTCGAGCGCGCCCATGGCCGCCAGGATCTCGTCGGACGTGGGATGGGAGAGCTCACGCACGACCCGGCCGTCGGCGAGCAGCAGGACGCGGTCGGCGTAGGTGGCCGCACGCGGGTCGTGGGTGACGATGACGACGGTCTGCTGGAAATCGTCCGCCGCACTGCGCAGGATCGACAGCACCTCCGCCGACGAGGTGGAGTCGAGGTTTCCCGTGGGCTCGTCGCCGAACAGGATGTCCGGGCGCCCCACCAGCGCACGCGCGCAGGCGACGCGCTGCTGCTGCCCGCCGGACAGCTCCGAGGGGCGGTGGGACAGGCGGTCGGCGATCCCCAGCCGCCCGATCACCTCGTCGAACCACGCGCGGTCGATGGCGTGGCCCGCGATGTCCTGCGGGAGCGTGATGTTCTCCTCGGCGGTCAGGGTGGGGACGAGGTTGAAGGACTGGAACACGAACCCGATCCGGTCGCGGCGCAGCGCGGTGAGTTCCTTGTCCGCCAGTCCCACGATCTCCGTGTCACCCACGCGCACCGAACCCGAGGTCGGCCGGTCCAGGCCGGCCATGCAGTGCATGAGCGTGGACTTGCCCGAGCCGGACGGGCCCATGATCGCGGTGAACCGTCCGCGCTCGAACGAGGCGCTGACGTGGTCCAGCGCGCGGACCTCGGTCTCGCCCTCGCCGTAGGTCATGACGAGGTCGGTGGCGACGGCTGCGAGCTCCGCGCCCTCCGCCCGGTGCTGGGTCTCGGCCTGCGTGGTCATCTGCTCCCCTGGATCGTGGTGGTCGACCTAAAGCATGCAGGAGTTCGGAGCGGGTGCCGATGGGGGATGGCCCGGATCTTGCGCCCGGGCCTTCCCGGACGGCCACGCCTCGAGCGACCTGCGGGTCCTGAATCGGCGCTCGGCACCGGAGACGGGGTCGGTGAACCCGATGGTCTCCGCGAGCAACTGCAGCGGGTGGGAGAAGTCGCCGGGCGTGATCGTCCGCACCCGCGGGTACAGGTCGTCGCCGAGGATCGGCGTGCCGAGCGCGTTCATGTGGACGCGGAGCTGGTGGGTGCGCCCGGTGGAGGGCTCGAGGCGGTACAGGCCGAGCGGCGTGGCCGACCCACCAGGGTCGGGCTCACGCACCTCGAGCAGGGTGATCCGGGTGTGGGCGTCCGGGGGGCCGTCCACCTCGGCGGCCTGCAGAACCCCGCGGGTCTTGACGATCCGGCTGGACCGCTCACGGACGTGCGGCGTCCCCTCCGGCGCGGGGGCCACGGCCAGATAGGACTTGGCGACCCGCCGGGCGGCGAAGAGGTCCTGGTAGGCGGCGCGGTGGGCGGGGTCGGCGGTGAACACCAGGACGCCCGCGGTGAGTCGGTCGAGGCGGTGGGCCGGAGCGAGGTCCGCCAGCCCGAGGTCGCGGCGGAGCCGCACCAACGCGGTCTGGGTGACGTGTCCGGCGCGGGGGGTGGTGGCCAGGAAGTGCGGCTTGTCGACGACGACGAGGCGGTCGTCAGCGTGCAGGACCTCGATCCCGAAGGGCACCTCGACCTCCGGCTCGGGGGTCCGGTACGTCCACACGTCCATCCCCCGGTGCCGCCGGGTGGAGTCGGTGACGGCCACCCCGTCGGCGGTGACCACCTGACCGGAGGCGAGGGCCGCCTCGAGCTCGGCGAGCCGGTCGGGGAACCGCCGGCGCAGCTCCTCGGGGATGCTGCGGGGCCCCCGACCGGGGTCGGCGAGCCGGATCCGGACCGGGTCCACGCCGTCACGCAACGGCAGGGGCCTTCGCGGACGTCCGGACTTCGGCATATGCAGAGTCTAGTCGTTGGGCTACACTCACTTTTCGCCCCAGGCACCTCATGCGTCACTTGCATGCCAGCTGCCCCCTTCACCCCAGGAGCACCCATGATCGACGCCGTTGTCGACTTCTTCCTCTTCGGTCCCGGCCGCGCCTTCCTCCCGGCGTTCCAGGGCAGCTTCAACATGGCGTACCCGCCCAACGCCCCCTTCCCCGACGAGTTCTGAGAACGCCTCCACGAACCACCCGTGGCGGTAGTCTCGAGGCATGGCTTCACTCGAGAATTCCGTGGTCGTCGGCATCGACGGTTCAGCAGCCTCGACCGGCGCCGTCGCGTACGCCGCCAACACCGCCGCCACCCGGCGGGTCCCGCTCGTGCTGGTGACCAGCTACACGATGCCGGCCGCCATGTTCGCCGAGGGCATGGTCCCGCCCCAACCCGTCTACGACGAGTTGGAGAAGGAGTGCCAGCCGATCGTGGAGCAGGCCAGGGCCACCGCCCTCAAGGTCGCCCCGGACATCGAGGTCTCGCACGCGATCGTCGAGGGCAACCCCTCGCAGGTCCTGATCGACTACTCCCGCAAGGCCAAGATGATCGTCCTGGGCTCGCGCGGACTGGGCGGGATCAAGGGGATGGTCCTCGGTTCGGTCTCGGCCTCGGTGGCCAGCCACGCGTTCTGCCCGGTCGTGGTGACCCGCGAGGACACCGACGACCTCGACCGCTCGGGCCCGGTCGTGGTGGGGGTCGACGGTTCCGAGGTCAGCACCAAGGCCACCGCGTGGGCCTTCGCCGAGGCCTCGGCCCGCGACGCCACCCTGATCGCGGTGCACACCTGGATGGACCCGCAGGTCCAGGCCGCCGCCGCGGGGATCGCGCTGACCGACGAGGACTGGCGGCAGCTCGAGGAACAGCAGCTCGAGGTCCTGTCCGAGCGGCTCGCCGGCTTCTCCGACCGCTACCCCGACGTGCGGATCGAGCGGGTCGTCACCCGCGATCGTGCGGTCCGTGCACTCGTGGAGCAGGCCGAGAAGGCCCAGCTCGTCGTCGTCGGGTCCCACGGGCGGGGCGGATTCACCGGCATGGTCCTCGGCTCGACCAGCCGGGCGCTCCTGCAGGCCTCGCCCTGTCCGGTGATGGTCGTGCGCCCGGAGTCGCACTCGTGAGCGCCGGGGAGGACATCCGGGTGCAGCGCAATTCCGCCGCCGGTCGGTTCGAGATCGTGGTCGACGACGTCGTGGCGGGTTTCGCCGACTACAGCGACGCCGACGGCGTCAGGACCTTCCCGCACACCGTGGTGGACAAGGAATTCGGCGGCCGCGGCCTGGCCGGGCGGATGATCGGCGAGGCCCTCGCGGTCACCCGCGACGAGGGCCTGCGGGTGCGGCCCGCCTGCGAGTTCGTCGAGCGCTACGTCCAGAAGAACCCGGACTCGGCGGACCTCGCCTGAGGGCCACTGCTCACATGACACCTGAGGTGCAGGTGAGTAACGAATAAGCGACGATTAACCCCACACACGGCCCGACCGGAGGCGTTCGGGGCGCAAGCGTGTTCTGCTGTGGGTGCGGCTCGCACTCGGGCCGAGTACCTCTCGGGAAAGGATTACATCATGGGGACAATCATCGCCTGGATCATCATCGGCGGACTCGCCGGTTGGATCGCCTCCAAGATCATGAAGCGTGACGCCCAGATGGGCATTATCGCCAACATCGCCGCCGGCATCGTCGGCGCGTTCATCGTCGGTTGGCTTGTCTCGTTCTTCACCAACAGCGAGGGTGGCGCGATGCCGCAGGCATTCTCCATTCCCGGCGTCCTCGCCGCTATCGTCGGTGCCTGTCTCGTGATCTGGCTCGTCAGCCTCGTCGGTGGTCGCAGCAACCGCGGCACCCGCGTCTGATCAGGTCAGACCAGAACGTGCCGGACGGCCCGGCCCCGATCCATCGGGGCCGGGCCATCCGCATTTCGACGCGAGCGCCCGACAATTCCGGCATCACTCCGATAGGCCGATAGTCTGTCACCTGTGACGAGCGCACGGTCGACCAAACCCGGACCGCGGGAGCGGCTCCTGGCCACGTCGACCCGCCTGTTCTCCACCGACGGGATCCGCGCGGTGGGGATCGACCGGATCCTCAGGGAATCCAAGGTCGCCAAGGCCAGCCTCTACAACACCTACGGTTCCAAGGACGAGCTCGTCGTGGCGTACCTGAGGGCCATGGCCGAACGGGACCGCGCCCTGTGGCAGCGCCGCGCCGACGCCGCGCCGGACTCGCGCGGACGCATCCTCGCCCTGTTCGACATCGTCCGTGAGCGCGTGGAGCCCGCGACCCCCGGCTCGTGCCACCTCGCCGCAGCCATCGAGTTCCCCCGCCCCTGCACGGCCGGCGAGCACGCCATCCGGGCGGCGGTGTCCGACCAGCGGGCCTGGGTCGCCTCGACCCTCCGGTCCGAGCTCGCCGGCATGGGGCTCGAGGACCCCGACAACATCGCCGACCTGGCGGACCGGTTGGCGATCCTCCACGACGGTTCCGTCACCGCCGCCATGCTCGGTGAGGTCGAGACCTCGGCGATGACGGCACGGAGCATGGCCGAGCTCATCCTGGGGATGGTCACGGAACCCTCGTGACGCGCGCGGCGGGTGTGGTGGGCGAGGTGCTGGTGACGCTCGGCGTCGTACTGGCCCTCTTCGTCGTCTACCAGGTGTGGTGGACCGACCTGGGCGCGGCGCGCGCCCAGTCCGCCGCCGACGCCGAACTGGACCAGCGGTGGGGTGGACAAGACAACCCGCGGGGTCGCGGTACGGGCGTCGACGACGGGGACCCGGGGATCTCCGGACTCGCCGACGGCACCGCGTTCGCCCGCCTGTACATCCCCGCGTTCGGCTCGGACTACCGGTTCGCGGTGGTGTCCGGGACCAGCGACGCGGCGCTGGAGACCGGGCCCGGGCACTACACGGAGACCCAGGGTCCGGGTGAGCCTGGCAACTTCGCCGTCGCCGGGCACCGGGTGGGCCGAGGATCGCCGTTCAACGACCTGGACGCCCTGCGCTCGTGCGACGCCCTGGTGTACGCCACGGCGGACCGGTGGCTGGTCTACCGCGTACTGCCCGTGGACGCCCCCGACCGCGCCTCGGCCCGCGCCCGGGCCGCCGAATGCCTACCCACGGACCTCGCCGACCGCGCGACGTCCGGCATGTACGAGGGACTGTCCGGTGTCTCGGTGGTCCGCCCGGAGGACGTGTGGGTGATCGACGCGGTACCCGGACGCGCCGAGCCCGCCTCCCCCGACCTGCTGCCCCTGGCCACGCTCACCACGTGCCATCCGCAGTACTCGGCGGCGGAACGGCTCGTGGTGCACGCGGTACTCGAACGAAGCGAGGCGCGGGTACCCGGCGAACTCCCCGCCGAGCTGGGGGGTCGGTGATGTACGCCTGGCTCTACCGGATGCTCCCCGGGCCCACGCCGGTGCGGATCGTGCTGGTCGTCGTCCTGATCGCGGCGGTGTTCCTGTTGCTGATGGAGGTGGTGTTCCCCGCGGTCGAGGCGCTCATGCCGTACTCCCACGTGGCGGTCGACCCGGTCGCGGCCTCCCCGCCCGCCCCCTGAGCACGTCGGCCCCCTGACTCAGTCGGCCACCCGGGGTGCGACGAGCTCGGCCACCCGCTGGACCTTGACCGACTGTTCCTGCGTGGACTGCACCGCCAGGACCTGTGTCCCGCGGGCCAGGACCACCAGGGCGCCCCCCGGGCCGCCGGTGCGGCCACCGGTCCACCCGCCCTCGACGTCCGAGCGCTCCGACTCGCCGACCGGCGCCGAGCCGTCCACCAACTCGGTGGCCCGCTCCTCCGACTCGACCGAGTACACGGTGGTCGTGAGCTGGACTGCCCCGTCGGCGCTGTAGAAGAAGCAGGCGGCGGGGTCGACGCGGTCGTCGATCCGCACGTCGGTGGCCAGCTCGCCGTTGAGCCTCGACGCCTCGTCGACCGACAGGTACGGGCACTCCGCACTGGTCACCGGCTCGACCTGCGGGATCTCCGGCTCGCTGGTCTCCGGCGGCGCGGTCCGGATCGTCCCCATCTCCGGCGCCGGCTCGGTGTCCCCGCCGCACCCCGCCATCACGCCGAGCAGGACGACGGACAGGGGTGCGAGAAGGGTCGTGGCGGCGATACGCATGATGACCAGGATAGGACCCGACCCGCTGGGTAAGGTCATCACCACCGAACTGAGAGACCGACACTCATCGACCACCGACGGGGAGGCGCCCACATGACCGGCCCACCCACGCAGGCGCAGGGCGCCGACCGCACCGAGCATCGCCGGCGCGAGCTGCGCGAGACCATCTCGTCGGTCGCGTTGGACCTGGCCCTCGAGCGGGGGCTCGACGCCGTGACGGTGGACCAGATCGCCAAGGCCGCCAACGTGTCCCGTCGGACGTTCTTCAACTACTTCCCCTCCAAGGCCGCCGCGTGCATCCCGGACGCCTTCCCCCCGGACCGCGACGCGGTGCACCTGTTCCTCACCGACCGGTCCGTGTCCACGCTGACCGCGCTCACCCGCCTGCTGTGGCTGCAGGTCGCGATGGCCCGGCAGGAGACCCCTCTGTTCAACCGGTTCCACGACATGTGGCGGCGGGAACCGGGGATCCGGACCGAGGTGTACGCGATCCTGTCCCGGACAGAGGAGGAACTGGCCGCCCTGGTGGCCCGCCGGGAGGGCAGGGATCCCGGGTCCGTGGAGGCCGCGACGGTGGCGGCGGCGTCCATCGCGATCGTGCGGGTGGCGGTCGAGCAGTGGCGCACCGACGAGTCGCCGACCCTCCTGGAGGACCGGATCCGCGAGTCGTTCGACGCCGTCATCAGGGCGACCGAGATCCTCCCCGGCGACACCTGACCCGTCCGGGCGGGCGTCCGCGGAACGGTCGGGATCAGGGATCGGACGCCGACGTCGTAGGATCGGCCCATGCGATCGCAGCGACCCCGTCCCGGAACCGGGGGACGAATCGCCCGGGGGTTCGTGGCGTCGGCGGCGATGGTGGCCGTGTCGGGGTGCTCCGCGCTCGGCTTCTCCGACGCCGGCGAGACGGGTCCACCCCGGATCTCGCCGGAACCCCGGCCCGACATCGCCGCGGCGATGGTGGAGGGTCGTCCCGATCCCGACGTGCGGTTGAACGCGTGTGAACTCCTCGACCTGACGCCCGCCGAACTGATCGAGCTCACCGACGCCGACATGCCCGAGGTCGAGCCCATCGGCTCCGGCAATCTGGGCCTGATGTGCACCTACGGCGGTCCGGGATCACCCGAGTTGTACGAGATGCAGCAGGCGGAGGCGGACGCCGAGGCAGAGGCAGAGGCGGAGGCGGACGCCGAGGCAGAGGCGGAAGACGGGTCGGAGACGGGAACAGGCACGGCGACAGGGACGACGGAGACCGGGACTGCCGACCCCGGGGACGGGACGGGCGAGGAGCCCGAGTCCGTGGCGGGGGCCGACACCACCACGGAGGTCAAGCCCATGCCCACGACCTCGCCCACGACCACCCGGACCACCACCGGTGAGCGGGACGAGATCCCCGACACCTTCGCGGCCGGGGTGGTCAAGCCACGTGGGGGCCCCCAGGCCGCGCTGCGCGGCCAGCCCGCGATGTTGGGGGTGCGGTACGCGTGTTCGGAGATCCGCGGAGCCGACGCGGCGTCGATCGAGGATGCACCCCCGGCCGCTCCCGAGGCGCCCGCCCCGGTCCGACCCGAACTCGATACCGCGTACATCGACTGCGTGGCGGCCCCGACCGGCGGGGGCGTCGAGGTCCACACGATCCTCATCGCGGACAACGACCTGTGGCACATCACGTTGATCAGCCCGGAGACGCCGCGCTCCCCCGATGCCGAGGCCCGGGCACTGGAGGGCCTGCGCAGGGTCGCCGAGCACATCCTCGACTGAACCCGGGCCGCCCGGCGCGGAAATGGGGAACGACGCCGGAGCCCCTCAGCATCCGACGCCGTTCCCTCCTGCGGACTGCGCATCGCGCCTTCCGGAATCCACGCTCGCCTCGGAAGGCGGCGGGCCGACACCCCCCCAGGTGCCCCGGTATTCATACCGGCCCCTCGTCGTGAAGTGACAGCCCCTCGTCCGCACTTCACCTCGCCACCGCACCCCCCGGCCGGTGACTGGAAGAACTCTATGTTGCACCCTCGGAGCAGGCAAGGCCATGATCTGCGGTTCTTCTGTTGACTTTGGGTCAACAGTTGGAGCCGGAGGATCTACCAGCGGTTCTGCGAGCGCCGTTACCAATGAACATTGGAACCGTGACCCGGCGGGCCCGGAACCGTGCGGATCGGTCCCGTGAGGCCCGGTCGGCCCGACGGGTACCCAGCCACCCGGGGTCCGGGGTACTGTTACTGCTGTTGCCTGTGTGGCGCATGTGATTTCAGTGAGTCGTGCCCCGGGTCCACCCGCCCGAACCATCACCGCCGCCCGCCTGCCCGCGGCCGAAGGAGAACGATGTCCCGCCGATCCCGCTTCCTCGCGACCCTCCTGGTCACGACCGGCCTCGTCGTCGGACTGGCCCCCGCCGCGTCAGCGCAGTCCGTCGCCTTCCCCGGCCTGGAGTCGGCGCCCCTCCCCCAGCTGCCCGGGCTGGCCTCGCAGCCCGTCCTCACGATCCCCGTGCCGGCTCCGCCGCGCCCCGCCGTGGAGCCGGTGGCGTCGGTCTACCCCACCCGCGACGAGACGGTGGGCGTGGCGCAACCCGTCATGATCCGCTTCGACCGCCCCGTCGCCGACCGCGCCCGGGCGGAGGCCTCCGTGGGGATCCGCACGGCGCCGGCCGTCCAGGGCAGGTTCTACTGGGTCGGCGACACCGAACTCCGGTGGCGGCCGCACGAGTTCTGGCCCGCCGGCACCTCGGTCACCGTGTGGGCCGGCGGGCGGGAGAACGTCTTCCGCACCGGCGACGCCGTCGTCTCGACCTACGACGACGCCACCCACCTGGTCACCGTCACCCGCAACGGGCAGGTCGTCCGGACGATGAGGGCCTCCGCGGGACGGGACTCCTACCCCACCCACAACGGCGTCTACTACAACGGCTGGCGCGCCCGGGAGGTCCGGATGGACTCCTCCACCTGGGGATTGTCCAGGACGGCGGGCGGCTACGACACGACCGTCGAGAACGGGGTGCGGTTGAGCTACGACGGCATCTTCATCCACTCCGCCCCGTGGTCGATCGCCGACCAGGGCGTCCGCAACGTCTCCCACGGCTGCATCAACCTCAGCCCCGAGGACGCGGCCTGGTACTACGACAACACCCGTAACGGCGACCCGTTCATCGTGGTGGGCGGCCCGGGACGGCAGTTCGGCGAGTTCGACGGCCAGGGCGACTGGAACTACTGAGGCGGCCACGGGACCGGCCCCCGGCCCACCCCCCGCGGGTCGGGGTGAAACACAATCGATATGGCGCACGACACCCTAAGAGAGTCCTCCGCCTAGGCTGAGAGGTACCCCTCGTCTCCGTCGTCCCCAGGAGTAGCAATGACCCGTTCGCCCCGGATCACGGTCCTCGCCTCGATCCTCGCCGCGGCTGCGCTCGTCCTGGGGCTCGCCCCGGCGGCCAACGCGCAGTCGGTGATGCCCCCGAGCCCGCCCGGCATCCCCCAGCTGGAGAACGCGCCGTTGCCCACCCCGCTCATCCCGGGGGTCGGGGCGATGCCGGTCCTCACCTATCCGGTGATCGGTCCCGACCGACCCGCGCCCGAGTACGGCGACGTCAACGTCTTCCCCACGCAGAACGAGATCGTCGGCGTGGCCCAGCCGGTCATGTTCTTCTTCGACCGGCCCATCGCGGACCGGGCCCGCGCAGAGGCCACGCTCGGGATCCGCACCGAGCCCCCGGTGGCCGGGAAGTTCTACTGGGTCAACAACTCCGAGGTGAGGTGGCGTCCGCACTCCTTCTGGCCGGTCAACACCTCGGTCACCGTCTGGGCCGGCGGCAAGCGGCAGCAGGCCTTCCGCACGGGTGACGCACTGATCGCGGAGTACGACGACCGCACCAAGCACATCACCGTGACACGGAACGGCCAGCACGTGCGCACCATGCGGGCGTCGGCGGGGATGCGCGGCTGGGAGACCTACAACGGCGTCTACTACACGGGCCAGCGTGGCCGGAGCGTCCGGATGAACTCGGAGGCGTTCGGTCTGCGCATCGAGAACGGCGGGTACGACTCGATCGTCAACGACGCGGTCCGGATGAGCTACGACGGCATCTACATCCACTCCGCGCCGTGGTCGATCGCCGACCAGGGTGTCCGGAACGTCTCGCACGGCTGCATCAACATCAGCCCCGAGGACGCCCGGTGGTACTACGAGAACTCGCGCAACGGCGACCCGATCATCGTCAAGAACGGACCCGGTCGGCAGTTCGGCGCCTTCGACGGCCAGGGCGACTGGAACTACTGACGCGGGACGCCCGCCCGGCCTACCTCGGTGGCACGGGCGCGAGCACGCCGACGATGCCGTCCGCGGGCACGCACCGCGGCGGAGCGGACGCGGCGCCGCCCGCGACCGCGTGCGTCCCACCCAGGGCGTCCGTGACGAGGTCCACGGCCCGCGGGGAGGCCAGGACGGTCAGGTGCCCCGAGCGGTCGACCTCACAACCGTCCTGGAGCCGGACGACCCGCAGGTCGACGAAGTCGGGCACCACGGGCGCGGTGACGGGGCCGGTGAGTTCGTCGTAATCCGAGACCACGGCGACGTACCGGACCCCGCGCGCGAACGGCACGCCCTCGTCCCCGAGCCACGCGAGGGTGGCCTCGGCGTCACGCTGCGCGGTCTCGGCGGACAGCACCCCGAACGCCTCGGTGACGAACTCCGGCGGCCCCTCTCCCGAGCGGGCGGGATCGACACCCAGCGTGACGACGGTGCGGACCGCGTCCCGCCGCGTGGTGGCGGTGACGTAGGACGCGATGATCGCGCCCTGCGAGTGCCCCACGAGGTCGACCTCCGGGGCACCGGTGAGTGCGCGGACGCGGTCGATCTCGGCGGCGAGCTGGGGAGCCGAGGCGCCGGTGAGCGAGTCGAACCCTCCGGTGGAGCCGAGCCCCGGCGGGGCCCCGACCGTCGGCGCCCACACGCAGTAGCCCTCGGCGGCCAGGGCGGCCCCGAAGGTGGCCCACGAGTTGCCGCCGTTGAGCCCGGTGCCGTGGACCAGGATGACCGGCACGGGATGGTGGGCACTCGGCCGGCAGTCGTCACGGTTGATCCCGGGCGGATCCGCGAGCCCGTTGGTGAGCTGGTGCGCCGCTCCGTCCCACCAGCGCCACGGGACCTGCGCGGTGGTCGGAGTCGCGGTGGGAGTCGCGGTGGTCGGAGTCGCCGTGACCGATCCGGGCGCGACGACGACGAGGAGCGCGGCCGCCATGAGTCCCGCGATCCCCGGGGCCACCCGACGTGCGGTCATGAGCCCGGCAGGGCCGGGATCGGACCCAGGTACGGGGCGATCGCCTCGCAGCGCGGCACACGGGGGGTGGCCGGATCGAGCGCGTTCAGCACGAAATCGGCCGTGCGCGGGTCGGAGGCGATCGCCAGGTGCTCGGCGTGGTTCTGCTCGCAGCCGTCCTGGATCACCACGTTGGTCGTCATCGGTCCGGGCACCAGGCCCGAGGTGTAGGGCGTGACCAACTGGTCGTAGCGGGTCACCGCGTTGAGGTACCGCACCCCGGGGGCGTAGGGCGATCCTCCGCTCCACAACAGCTGGAGCACCTCGGAGCCCGGGGACATCTGGGACAGGGCGGGGATCTGACCCAGCTGGTCCGAGACTCCTGGAAGGTCGTCCAGAGACCTGCGCATACCCCCACCGGAGCCCTCCCACAGCGGGGCGATCGAGGCGACGGTGTTCACCTTGCCCGGGCGCCCGACCTTCGCCACCAGACCCGAGACGATGGTGCCCTGCGAGTGGCCGACCAGGTCCACCTGCCGGGCCCCGGTGGCCGCCAGCACACGGTCGACGAACTCCCCGACCTGCGGCACCGAGACCCCCGCGATGTCGGACAACCCGCCCAGCTCGTTGACCGGCCACGGGGTACCCGGCAGCGCGCCGTAGGTCAGCGTGAACACGCAGTAGCCCTCGTTGTGCAGCAGCGGGCCGAAGGTCGCCCAGTTGGTCACGGCGCCGCCGGAGGTGCCGTGGACCAGGACCACCGGACGCGGCTTGGCGGGCGAGGGCCGACAGTTCCAGTCGTTCGCGCCCGGCAGCGTGGCCCCCGGCTGCGTGATCGCCATGGCGGCGCCGGTGAGGAAGCTGTACGGCACGGGGATCGGGGCCCGGGCGGTCGGGTCCGTGGCGTGGGCGGCGCCCGCGCCCGTCGTGACGAGGGCTGCCGCGGCCAGCGAGGCCGCTGCGGCACGGGCGGCACCGATTATGTTCATCTCTTCATTAAGCCACGCCCGGTGATCATCGGCAGGTCCTTTGCGTATACCAGACCGGGCTCCGCCGCGACCACGGCCTCGACGGCGTTGACCAGCCTCATCGCGGTGACGAGCATGCCGGACTCGTTGTGGTCGCCGTGCTCGGCATGGTGGGTGAACTCCACGCGCATGGCCGGCTCACCGAGGATGTCGATGCGGTAGCACCCGTCCCCGTGGTCGGGGCGGGGCCAGTCCGGTGCCTGGTCGACGGCGGTGCGGGTGACGTGCTCCAGGACGATGCGGTCCTCGCCGTCGACCTGTCCCACCACCTCGAACCGCAGCGCCGCCTGGGTCCCGGCCGGGACCTCGCACGCCAGCAGCGACAGGTCCCGATCCGCGGGAAGCCGCTCGTGGCGCTCGACCAGCGGTTCGTCGAGCGTCACCTCCAACACGGCGGCGAGCTGGCGGACCACCGACCCCCAGCCCGCGGCGAGCATCCCCGGTCGGAGCAGTGGCGGCAGGGTGTCCATGGACCGACCGAAGCCGAACAGCCGCCGCATGGTCTCGCCCTGGTGGTACACCGAGTAGTCGGCGATCTCGCCCACCCGGATCAGGTCGATGCGCCGGGACAGGCTCGTCATGACCAGCGGCAGGACGTCGTTGGCGAATCCCGGGTCGATGCCGTTGACGTGCAGCGTGGCGCCACCCTCGCGGGCGGCGTCCACGAGTTGGGCGATCATCTCCTCCGGGAGGGTCCCGTGCGGGTACTGGAGCAGCACCGGGCCGGAGGCCACCACGTCGATACCCGCGCGCAGGAAGCCGCGGAAGTCCTCGATCGCCGGCATGAAGCGGGTCTCGGTCTCGGCGGTGTACACGATCGCGTCCGGGTCGAGAGCGAGCAGTGCCGCCCGGTCGTCGGTCGCGATCACCCCCAGATCCCGGTCCAGACCGGCGAGCCGGCCCGCGTCGACGCCGACCTTCGCGGGATCGGAGACGAAGACGCCCACCAGCTCCAGCTCGGGCCGGGCGTCGACGGCCTCGACCGCCATCCTGCCCAGATAGCCCGTCGACCATTCCACGACTGTGATCGGTACATCCCGGCTCGTCATGGGTGAACCCTAGCGACCGGGCCGGAGCCGGCGGTGCCCCTTCACCAGATGCTCACGCGCTCCTCGGGGGCGAGCCACAGCCCGTCGCCCTCGGTCACCCCGAACGCGGCGTGGAAGTCGTCGAGGTTCCGCACCACCTGGTTGCAGCGGAACTCCGGCGGGGAGTGCGGGTCCACGGCCAACCGGCGGGCGGCCTCCTCCGCGCGGGTCTTGGTGCGCCACACGATGGCCCAGGAGGTGATGAGCCGCTGGATGCCGGTCATGCCGTCGATCTCGGGGCCCACCTCCGTCCCCTCCGCCGGCTGCACGTCGGAGCCCTCCCCTGTCGACCCCTGCGCCAGCCGGTAGGCCAGCAGCGCGATGGTCAGCCCGCCGAGGTCGCCGATGTTCTCCCCCACCGTGAAGGCTCCGTTGACGTGGTCCTTCGCGGGGTCCAGACCGTCCGGGGTCAGGCCCTGGTACTGGTCGATCAGCGCGTCCACGCGGGTGGAGAACGCCGAGCGGTCGTCATCGGTCCACCAGTCCACCAGGTTGCCGTCGCCGTCGTACTTCGACCCCTGGTCGTCGAACCCGTGGCCGATCTCGTGACCGATCACCGCGCCGATCGCCCCGTAGTTGGCGGCGTCGTCGGCGTCGGCGTCGAAGAACGGGGGCTGGAGGATGGCGGCCGGGAACACGATCTCGTTCATCACCGGGTTGTAGTAGGCGTTGACCGTCTGCGGGGTCATGTGCCACTCGCCGCGATCGACCGGGCCGCCGAGCTTGCCCAGTTCGTAGCGGTGCTCGAACTCGGCCGACCGCCGCACGTTGCCCAGCAGGTCGTCCGGGCGCACCTCGAGCGCCGAGTAGTCGCGCCACTTCTCCGGGTAGCCGATCTTGGGCACGAACGCCTCGAGCTTCTCCTGCGCCCGCTCGCGGGTCTCCGGCGTCATCCACGGCAACCGCGCGATGGAGTAGCGGTAGGCGGCGGTGAGGTTCTCCACCAGCTCGACCATCCGGGCCTTGTGGCCGGGTGGGAAGTGGCGGGCCACGTACTCCTTACCCACCTCCTCGCCGAGGGCCGCCTCGACCGCGGCGACGCCGCGCTTCCACCGGGCCTTGATCTCCTCCGTGCCGGACATCGCGGTGCCGTAGAAGCGGAAGTCCTCCTCCACGAGGTCGCTGGTCAGGTAGGGCGCGCGCGAACCGAGGACCCGCCACCGCAGCCATTCCTTCCACGTCTCCAGTGGTTCGGTCGACCACAGTCCGGCGACCGCGGTGAGGAAGTCGGGCTGCATGGCCACGACGCGGCCGAAGGTCTCCTCCGAGCCGCCCACCTCACGGGCCCAGTCGTGCCAGGGGAATCCGGGCGCCAGGCCGGGGAGCTCGTCCCAGGTGACGGGGTTGTAGGTCTTGTCGGCGTCGCGGCGGGCCACCACATCCCAGTGCGCGGAGGCGATGCGGGTCTCCAGCGCGACGATCCGTTCGGCGCGGCTGCGGGCGTCCTCGTCTCCCGACAGCTCCGCGAGCACGAGCATCCGCGCGATGTGATCCGTGTACTGGTCGCGTAGCTCCGCGTACTGCTCCTCGCGGTAGAAGGACTCGTCCGGAAGTCCGATGCCGTACTGCACCAGGTAGAGGATGTACTCGGTGGAGTTCTTGGCGTCGTTGTTGACGTAGGCGCCGATCAGACCGCCGACGCCCACCTTCTCCAGCCGCGCCATGGCCAGGGCCAGGGAGTCGGCGTCGGTCGCGCCGTCGATCTCGGCCAGATCGGGCGCGAGCGCGGCGACGCCCGCGGCCTCGACCGCGTCGGTGTCCATGAAGGAGGCGTAGAACGCCCCGATCCGCGAGTCCACGGGGGCGTCGGTGATGATGTCCCGCACCCGCTCCTCGGACAGGTCGCGCAGCGCGAGGAAGGCACCGTCGATGGGCCGGTCCGCGGGGATCACGTGATCGCGGATCCAGGTGCCGTTGACGTGTTGGTAGAGGTCGTCCTGGGGACGGACGTCCCGGTCGACGTACTGGAGGTCGAGGCCCGAGGGGCGCGAGTCGTCGGTCGTGGTGATCTCGGTCGCTGTCATGCGACCAGGTTACGGAAGGTCCGGCGACCGGTCCCTCAGTAGAAGCCGTTCCGGGCGTTGTGCTCCTTGGCGCCCGAGTAGGCGTCGACCATCCCCCAGACCCAGAACCCGAGCATGATCGGGATCCCGATCAGGACCACGGACAGCAGGATGCCGAGGAAGTAGCCGGCCATGATGCCGATCCCCTTGCCTGCCTGGCCGTTGATCAGCGTGCCCAGCCCGGGCAGGAAGAAGGACAACACCAGCGAGAGCGCCGGTTCCTTGCGCGACGCCCCGTAGGCCGGCGCGTACGGGTGCATCGCGCCGTAGCCCGGTGAGCCGTAGGGCTGCGCGCCGTAAGGCTCCGCGCCGTAGGGCTGCGTGCCGTAGGGCTGCGTGCCGTAGGGCTCCGTCCCATAGGGCTGAGTCCCGAACTGCTGGGCCCCGTAGAAATGGGCGCCGTAGGGCTGCTGCTCGAACTGCTGCTGGCCGAACTGCTGGTGCCCGAACGAGGGGCTCTCGTAGGACTGCGTCCCGTAGGGAGAGAACCGGTCGCCGGAGTCCGACGGGGTGCCGTACGCCCAGCCGTGACCCCGGGGGTCGTCGCCGTACGACTCGTGGTTCTCGGACGGGGAAGTCATGTCCTCCACAGTAACGCGGAGTGACGGTGTCCCGGTTGCGAGCAGGTCTCAGTTGCGCGCGGTCATCCCGGGCCGGGCCCAGATGTCGGCGCAGTCGACGCAGGCGTCCTCCGACACGACACCGACCCGCTGCAGTTGGCCGTACATCCAGCACCCCAGGCAGAACCCCAGGGCCGCCTCGGCGAGGGCGGCGGCCACCAGCACGCCCAGGACCACGACCCCCGCCCCCGTCAACCCGCCCAGGAACAACCCGAGCGCGACCGAGGACATGACCAGGCCGATCGTCTGGGCGAACCGCTTGGGTGCACCCGCGACCAGCTTGGGCTCGGAGCTGACCCTGGGGGCCAGTACGTGCACCGAGAGCCTGCCGAACGGTGAGTACCGCGGTCCTCCGGCCACCCGGAGGGCGAAGCCGACGACAAGTGCCGCGGCGAGCAAGGTCTGCGCCGGCGGCGGCGCGAGCATGGTCACCACCGCGAGCGTCACGACGAGCCCGGCAGTGCACCGGGCGGCATAGTCGTTGACGACCTCCGGGAACGCGAACACCTCTCGCAGGCTCATGACCGACCTCCTCGACCTCTCGGTACCGTCCGTACCGCCACTCTGCATAGACAGATCTGTCTACCCATGCCCCGAGAGTACGCCTGAACCCGCGAAAGTCCCAGCCCGGTTATCCTGCGGAGCATGGCGCACCGGAGAGCAGCGGCACTTCAGCCCGGCCGTGCGATCGTCGCGGGTCTCGGCCTCGCCCTGGCGGTCGGCGCCTGCGGGCAGGTGACGCCGGGTGAATCACCCACGGCCACCACCGGACCGGGCACTGCCCCCACCACGACACCGAGCGTCGCCGCCGGGACTCCCGCCCCCTCCCCCGGCCCGGACGCCACACCGGGGTGTGAGGTCCTGGCCGGGCCGGTCCACAGGCTGGTCACCGGTCAGGTCGACCCGGGAGTCGGCTCCGAGGAGGTGCGGCGCCTGGCCGACGGAGTCGAGGACAACGCCCTGTCCGCCGTGGCGAGCCGGATCTCGGGCCTGGTCGTCCAACCCGACCCCGACCCCTCGGCCGTCGACGCCCAGTGGGTGCAGTTCGCCCGCCTCTGCGATCTCGACTGACGTACCCGGCACCTAGGCTGACGGCCGTGCCCCCACCGCTCAGACGCCGATCCGGCTCACCCCGACCGCCCGCCGCCCCGTCACTGCCGCGGCGGGAGCAACTCCAGTCGCCGCGGTCCGAACTCGAACCGGACGGGCTGTGGGACGGCGTGTGGGCCACCGCCGAGGACGCCCCCTCCCCCGACGAGGGCGCCGCGCTGATCGGCGGCGCGGAGATCCGAGAGTCGACACTGGAGGGCATCAGACTGAGCAGCGCCAGGGCCGACTCGCTCCGCCTCACCGACGTCGTGGTCAGCGGCTGCGACCTGTCCGGGATGGTCGCCGACGGGGCCACGTTCACCCGGGTCAGATTCACCGGGTGCCGGCTCACCGGCCTGGTCCTGTCCGACGCCAGACTGACCGACGTGTCCTTCGAGGACTGCCACGCCGACATGATCAACCTGCGGATGGCCCGGCTCCAGAGGGTGCGCCTGTCCGCCACCCGCTGCAGGCAGGCGGACCTGCTGGAGGCGCGGGTGGCGGACCTGTCGACGGACGGCGCCGACCTGCGGGGCGCGAGCCTCGACCGGGCCACGTTCACCGCGGCGGACCTGAGGGGTGCCGAGTTGGAGGACGTGCGGGGGGCGTCCGCGCTCCGGGGGGCGATCATCTCGCCGGAGCAGGTCGTCGGGGTCGGACTGGCACTGATCGGCGAAGCGGGGATCAGGGTCGAGTAGGCGGGATCGAGCGAGCGCTCAGGGCAGGTGCGAGGCGGCGTCGCGCCTCTGGTTGACGGCCCGGTTGATCACTGCCTGGAGACGGAGAACCTGGTCGCGATCCGTGAGCGCGATGCCGTCGACACCCGTCCGCAGGACGAGCTCGGGCACCCCGCGCCCGGCACCGTTCTCGTCGAGCACCGCCTTCTCGACCACGGACACCTCGAGAACCGCGTCATCGGCCGGACCGTCGACTTCGGCGACGAGGTCGTGACGGTAGCGAGGGGTCGAACAATCTACTGCATCGGACACGAGGGGACTCCCGACTGGAACGGTGGGGCGACTCTAACAATAGAGGCGGGAAAACACCTGATCGCACCAGTGGGACAGCGTGTTACCGGTTGTGACGGATCCGTGACCCACGCCACCCCCGTCGCGCCGGTGCTGGGCGAAGAAATCCCCGCGAAGTTGCGCGAGTTGCTTGTGTGACAGGTGTTACTAATTGATACTCACCCCATGACACCAGCCGGTCAGCCAGCCCGCCGTGCCCTTCTCCCCCGCCTTCTCGTGGCCCTCGCCTCCGCGGCGGCCCTGGCTCTCGGACTCCTCGTCGTCGTCATATCCCCCCGGGCCGACGCCGTCATCCCCCTCTCCCCCGTCTTCGACGGCCTGGCCCGCGGCGTCGACTCCTCGAGTTGGCAACACCCGCACGGCGCGCCGGTCGACTGGCACGCGGCCGCCGCGTCCGGCCAGTCCTTCGCCTTCATCAAGGCCACCGAGGGCACCGGCCCCGCGAACCGCTACTACGAGGCCGACGTCGAGCAGGCCCGGGCATCCGGCATGGCCGTGGGCAGCTACCACAAGGCCCGCCCCGCGATGGATCCCGCGGTCCAGGCCCGCGCCTTCGCCACCCGCCTGCAGTCCGTGGGAGGCGCCCAGCTGCCGCCGGTGCTCGACATCGAGACCGACGAGGGCAAGAACCCGGAGGAGCTGATCGAGTGGACGCACGTCTTCCTCACCGAACTCCAGCACCTCACCGGGCGGACCCCGATCATCTACACGTACCGCTTCTTCTGGATCGACCGGATGGCCAACACCACCCGCTTCTCCGAGTACCCGCTGTGGCTGGCCGAATACGGGGTGCCGGAGCCCACGCTCCCCGTGATCGGTGGCTGGAGCGAGTGGCTCTTCTGGCAGAA
>NZ_JAALDZ010000001.1:0-1575 GCF_014145125.1 Dietzia sp. CQ4
CTGTCACCACGGCGCTGTCACCACCGCGCTGCCACCACCCCGCTGTCACCACCGCGCTATCGCCACCGCGGGGAGAAACGACACCGCCAGTTTCGCTATTCGGCTGACAGTCGCGTGAGGGAGGTCACAGACTGGAGGGACCCCGACAAAGAGGTGCAGTATGTCAATCGATGGCGATCCGCGCGATCCGGTCTACCGGCCGGGCCCGGCCCCCCTCCGCTCCCACCTGCCGATCCTGGGCGGGACCCTCGAGTACGTCGAGAATCCGCTGGCCACGATGGCCCGCCGGTACCGCGACCACGGGCCGGTCTCCGAACTGAGCTTCCTCGGCGCCACCTGGACCGCGCTGATCGGCCCCGACGCGTGCCAGATCGCCCTGCAGAACGCCGACAAGGCGTTCGCCAACGGCCCCGGCTGGGGATACCTCGTCGGCCCGTTCTTCGACCGCGGGCTGATGCTGCTGGACTTCGCCGAGCACCACCACTACCGGCACCTCATGCAGGAGGCGTTCACCCGCCCCCGGCTCGAGGGATACGCCCGTACCCTGGCCCCGCTGGTCGAGCGCGGGATCTCGAGCTGGACCCCTGATCGGGCGTTCGAGGTCTACCCCGCCCTCAAGTCGCACACGCTCGATCTGGCCACCGAGGTGTTCATGGGCGGCGCCGAATACGCCGAACCCGGGGAGATCGAGCGGGTCAACACCGCGTTCGTGGACTGCGTGCAGGCCGCCAACGGTTACATCCGCTCGACCGCTCCCCTGCCGTTCACCAAGTGGGGTCGCGCGACCCGCGGCCGGCGCCTGCTGGAGGAGTTCCTCCGGCGCCACCTGCCCGCCCGCCGTGCCAACCCCGGTGAGGACCTGTTCTCTGCCCTGTGTCAGGTGGCCGACGCCTCCGGCGGGATCGACGACGACGACATCATCAACCAGATGATCTTCCTGCTGATGGCCGCACACGACACCACGACCAGCACCGTGACCTCGATGGTCTACGAACTCGGGCGCGATCGGGAGTGGCAGGAGCGCTGCCGGCGGCAGTGTCTGGAACTGGGCCCCTCGCCGACCCTCGCCGAGCTGGAGGGTCTCACCGACCTGGACCTGGTGATGAAGGAGACGCTGCGGCTGCACCCGCCGGTGCCGGTGCTGGCGCGCCGGGCGGTCAAGGACACCGAGGTGCTCGGGGTGGCGATCCCCAAGGGACGGCTCGTCTCGGTGATGCCGCTCCTGTCGCACCACATGCCCGAGTACTGGACCGACCCGGAGATCTTCGACCCCGAGCGGTTCACCGAGGGCAGGCGCGAGGACAAGTCCCACCGCTACGCCTGGGAGCCCTTCGGCGGCGGGGTACACAAGTGCCTCGGCATGATCTTCGCCAACCTGGAGTCCAAGCTCGTCCTCAGCGCGCTGCTCCGGCACTTCGAGTGGTCGGTGCCTCTGGACTACGTCCCGCCCATGAAGAACGACTCGCTGCCGTTCCCCGGTGACGGGCTCCCGGTGTCCCTGCGGCCGCTCACGCCGGCCCGCACCGGCTGAGCCGACCCGGCGACTCGCCCGCCCGCGCGACCCGCCCGACCCGC
>NZ_JAALDZ010000200.1:0-2767 GCF_014145125.1 Dietzia sp. CQ4
GCGTGATGGGACCTGCCGCCACCCCGGCTGCACGGTCGACGCCCACGAGTGCGAGATCGACCACGTCATCGCCTTCGATCACCTGCGCCCGGAACTGGGCGGACCCACCGCCGAGTGGAACCTGATCTGCCTGTGCCGCAAGCACCACCGCGAGAAGACCTTCGGCCACTGCGCCTACCGGCCCGGACCCCTCGGCGAACTGACCATCATCACCGAAACCGGACACGAACACCGCACCACCCCACACGGCCCACTGGCCCAGGCCCGCGACCGGATCCTCGACCACCGATGGCGACAACACCTCGACCACCTCATCACCGACGACGGCCACCTCACCAACCCACCAGGCGCCCACCGCACCCACCCCGCCTGACTCCTGCACGGCTCGTGTGTGCGGCGCGTGGCGTGCCCTCGTGTCTCAGGGCGATCAGACTCAGGGCGATCAGCCGGCGGGAACTCAGCCGGGCTGATCACCCTGAGGCACCGCACCCATTCCCACACCGGGCTCGCATACCTTCCAGGCGCCGTCCTCATTGAGCATCCGTACCTGCTCCGGCGCGGACTCGTCGGAATCCGACTCCACGGTGGCGGTGGCGACATCGCCCTCGATCTCGACCCCGGTGACCTCGAGATCCTGCGGGAACGAACCCGCGATGGACTCGCGCAGCATCGCGTCGAGGTCGGTGCCGGTCTGCTCGCCGGAGGCGGTGATGTTGTCGACCAGGTCCTGCGGCACCCGGTTCTCGGCGCAGAGATGGCTGTTGAACTCGGCGAACGAGTCCGAGGCGGTCATGTCGCGGAGAGTCTGCTCGACCGCGCGCTCCGCGCGATCCGAGGACGACATCGGCCCGGCCGCGACGAGCCACACGAGTGCGGCGGCCACCACGGCTACGACGACGGCCGCCGCCACGAGCGCCACACGGAGTCCGCCTCGCCGGCCATCGCCGGTACGTGCGCCGCCGCGGGCTGCGTCTGCTGAACGCCCGCCCGTGTGATCCCCGGGATCGGGTCCGTCTTCGGGTGGCTGCTGGCTCGTCGTCGTCATCCATCACTCCCGGTACCGCGTCGTGCCCCCGGACGGGGCGCATCGACACGCCACCGTAGTCCACGACGTTGTGAGCCGTGTGTGAGTGCCGCCCCGCGGTGGCACGCGCTCATGCGCCGCCCCGGTCAGCCCCGCGTGGTTCCTGGCGAGCCGGATCAGGGCAGCAGGCCGGCCGGCTCCAGCTGATCGGTGCCGTGCCGGACCCGCCAGCTGGCGATGGGGTAGGCGCCGCTGGCGGGGTCCTCGCGCGCGACCAGCGCCCAGTAGTCGGCGTGGGCGAAGTCGGTCGTGAACTCGACCACCGTGAAGCCGTGGCGGTCCAGGTCCACCCAACGCACGTGTCGGTTGACCTGAGTGAGGGCCCCCTGCGCGGTCTGGGACAACGGGTTGCCCTCGGGGAGGTTCACCATGTCGTCGATGTTGTTGCTGGTGATCGACGGGGTGACGAACTCGATCGCGCCGACGCCCGCGCCCGGGTAGTTCGCCGGCTCGAACGGCACCTCGTTGGCCCACGAGGTGTGGATGTCGCCGGTGAGGAAGACGGTGTTGCGGGTGCCGGCGGCGCGGATCACCTCCATCAACCGGCGGCGCTCGCCCGCGTAGCCGTCCCACTGGTCGGGGTTGTAGGTGATGCCCTCGCGCGGGACGCCCAGCAACTCGGTGAGCGCGGCCGTGGTCTGTGGCTCGAGCGGGGGCAGGAGCACGGGCGTGATCATCACCGAGTTGCCGATGACGTTCCAGCGGGCGGTCGACGAACTCAGCCCGCGGGCCAGCCAGTCGAACTGGGCGGCGCCGGTCATGGTGCCGGTGACATCGATCGCGTGACCGTCGAAGCGGTCCGGTCCCTCCGTGCGGTAGGAGCGCAGGTCGAGCATGCTGATCTCGGCGAGCGAACCCCAGCGCAACCGCCGGTAGAGGTGACCGCCGTCGCGGAGGGACTCGGGGCGCACGGGCATCCACTCGAAGTAGGCCTGGGAGCTGGCGGCCTTGCGGTCGGAGAACGGTCCCTGGTGCGGATGGTGGTTCTCGGCGCCGTCGGACCAGTTGTCGTTCGCGAGCTCGTGGTCGTCCCAGGTGCAGATCCAGGGAACGTGCGCGTGCAGGGATTGCAGATCCGGGTCGGTGCGGTACTGGGCCAGGCGGATCCGGTAGTCGGCCAGCGTCACGATGTCGTGCGGGGGATCGTGGGGCCGGACCGCGCCGAACTTGCCGGTGTACTCACCACGGCCGTACTCGTAGATGTAGTCGCCCAGTTCGACGATCGCGTCGAGATCCCCGCGCGCCTCGAGGTGGCGGTAGCCGGAGAAGTAGCCCGCCTCCCAGTTGGAGCAGGAGACCACCCCGATGCGCCAGCGGCCGGAGGCGGGGAGCGCGCCGTGGGCGGGCGCGGTGCGGGTGCGGCCGGTGTGCGAGGTCTGACTAAGGGCACGGAAGCGGTAGTGGTACCAGCGGTCGGGGGCCAGGCCGGTGCAGTCGAACTTGACGGTGTGGTCGCGGCCGGCGTCGGTCACCACGGACCCTGATCGGACGACCTGGGAAAAACCGGGGTCGAGCGAGATCTCCCAGCTGACGGCGACCGGCGCCCCACGGCCGGATCCCGGGACCGCGTCCGGCGCGGGGGTGACGCGGGTCCACAGGATGACGCGATCGGGCATCGGGTCGCCGGACGCGACGCCGTGCCGGAAGACGCCCACGTCGGCACCCGCGACCGCGGGCCGGCCC
>NZ_JAALDZ010000201.1:0-12360 GCF_014145125.1 Dietzia sp. CQ4
AACCCTCACCAACCCGGGTTCAGCGGTGCCACGTCGTGGATCGCCTGGCGACCTCGTGGATTGCGTCGATCTCGCGTAATCCCAGTCGCTGCGGTTGCGACGTGAGGAATCGCCTGATGCGACGCCGGGGAACCACCGTCACAGCGCCATCTGAGGGCTGGTTCTTCACGGTGAATCCCCCTCGAGCTCCCACCACCGCGATCATCCCGACGACCGGGACCGGAAAGCCGACCTGCTCCGCGAGCAGACGGGATGCCCGCCTCGCCTCGTGCCGACTGTTGCGGATGTACGGAACCCGACTGCCGTTGACCATGAAGGTGTCCCCGCCCACCCAGATCGCCGCCTTGGGATGATTCTTGGAGTTCACGGTGAAGACGCCGCCGGGTCCGATCACCACGTGGTCGATATCGGCACCCCTCTCCCCCACGCGTACGGCGTGCAGGATCCTCCACCGGGCGTCCAGGCCCGCCAGCTGTTCGCCGACGGCCTGCTCACCGTCCGCGCCGATACGCCAGGCACGCTCGTCGGTCTTCGCGTCGACCAACCGGGCGAGCACATGGCGCACCATCCCCTGCGCCTCCCGCTCGGCGAGCGCTCGCTCGCGTGCGGCCGCCCCCGCACGAGCATCGGCGAGATCGTGCCACCTCGGTCCGGATGCCGTGGTTGGCACGGTGGTGTGCTCGCTCGACGGAGTTGGCGATAGACCGGTCACCGCCGCGACCGGCCCCGACTTCGACGACGGCGGTGTCGACGACGAGGACGGTGACGGCGCAGGCGCAGGCGCAGGCGCAGGCGACGGAACATCGGTCACCCATGGTTGTCGGCTCGACTGCTTCGCCGATTCGCGGTGCCGGCGGGCGCCCAGGTGGTCCTCGATCGCCTTGTGCAACAGCGGCAGGTTGGCGAGGTCGTCAGAGTGGTAGCGACCCGTCGCCAGATCGAGGAAGCCCAGGTCGGTTCCGCCGGGGGTCGCGGCATAGAGCCGGTCGTGGCCGAAACGGGACCACCTTCGGACGATCCACTCGGTCACCGGGCCTCCTTGCGGCAGTCGTGATGGCGATCGCCGAATACTCACATCCCGAGGCCACGGCGCGGAGGAGAACTCGCGAACCGAGAGGCGCCAAGGGTGAGGCGGAATACTCACAGCCCCCCTTTTGTTTGACATGTCAGCAAGTTAGGATGGAACGCACCAACAGACTGAAAGGCTCGCCATCATGCAGTTCGGGATCTTCTCCATCGCCGACATCACACCTGATCCCCTCACCGGGCAGGTGTCGACCGAGCACGAACGCCTCGAGGCCGTCGTCGAGTACGCGGTCCAGGCCGAGCAGGTGGGCCTGGACGTCTTCGCCCTGGGCGAGCACCACAACCCGCCCTTCGTCACGTCCTCCCCCACCACCACCCTGGGCTACATCGCCGGGAGGACCTCGGACATCATCTTGTCCACCGCCACGACGCTCATCACCACCAACGACCCGGTGAAGATCGCCGAGGACTACTCCATGCTGCAGCACCTCGCCGGGGGCCGGGTCGACCTGACCATGGGACGCGGCAACACCGGCCCGGTGTACCCGTGGTTCGGCCAGGACATCCGACAGGGTCTGCCGTTGGCGATCGAGAACTACGAGTTGCTCCACCGTCTGTGGCACGAGGACGTGGTGGAGTGGGAGGGCAAGTTCCGGACTGCTCTCCAGCAGTTCACGTCCACCCCGCGACCGTTGGACGGCGTCGCGCCCTTCGTCTGGCACGGGTCGATCCGCTCGCCGCAGATCGCCGAGCAGGCCGCCTACTACGGTGACGGGTTCTTCCACAACAACATCTTCTGGCCGATCAGCCACACCAAGCAGATGGTCGAGCTGTACCGCCGCCGGTACGAGCACTACGGTCACGGCTCGGCTGATCAGGCGATCGTCGGGCTGGGCGGTCAGTTCTTCGCGCGTCCCAACAGCCAGGACGCGGTGGACGAGTTCCGCCCCTACTTCGACAACGCCCCGGTCTACGGCCACGGCCCGTCGCTCGAGGACTTCACCGCCCAGACCCCGCTCACGGTGGGGTCCCCGCAGCAGGTCATCGACCGCTACATGACCATGCGCGAGCACGTGGGCGACTACCAGCGCCAGATGTTCCTCATCGATCACGCCGGCGTGCCGCGTAAGACGGTGCTTGAGCAGATCGAGATCCTCGGCACCGAGATCGTCCCGGTGCTGCGCCGCGAACTCGACGCGCTGCGGCCGGCGCACGTGCCCGACGGGCCCACGCACGCCGCTCGTGTCGCGGCACGTGACGCCGCGTTGGCCGCCGAGGGAGCGCCCGCGTACTCGGACGCCTACCGGTTCGGCACCGGCGACAACTGGACCGGCCTGACCGTCGAGGGCGGACAGCGCGCGCAGGAGCAGTCACTGGCCCGCGCCCGCCGCACCGAGTCCCGGCTCGCCCAGGCACCGGCGGGACGGGGGGACAAGTGACCTCCACCCACGCACCCGACGGACGGCCGCTGCGGTTGGTGGTGATCTCGGCGGGCACCTCGGTGCCGTCGAGCACCAGGATGTTGGCCGACCGGCTCGCCTCGGCGACCCGTGAGGCCCTCGCGCGCCACGGCAAGGACGTCGATGTGACGGTCCTCGAGGTCCGGGGGCTCGCCCACGAGGTCGTGGACGCCACCTTCACCCGATTCCCCGGCGACACGCTGCGCGCCGCACTCGAGGAGATCGCCCGCGCGGACGGGGTGATCGCGGTGACCCCCACGTACAACCAGTCGTTCTCGGGCCTCTTCAAGTCGTTCTTCGACGTGATCGACCCCGGCACGCTGACCGGGGTCCCGGTGGCGCTGGGGGCGACGGGCGGGACCGTCCGGCACTCGCTGTCGATCGACTTCGCGCTACGCCCGATGTTCGCCTACCTCAAGGCGGACGTGGTGCCGACCTCGGTGTTCGCGGCCTCCGAGGATTTCGGGGCCGTCGCCACCGGGGGCGACGGCGACTCCCTGGCCTCGCGGGCGGACCGCGTGGGCACTGAACTGGCCGACTACATGCTGCGCTTCGCCGGGGTGACCGGCGGCGCGGTGGCGCCGACCCGGGCGGACGCGGGCCGGGGCCGGAGGAGCGACGACGACGAGTTCGGCGATTTCGTCCCGATGGGCGACCTGCTCGGTGGTGCGGGCTAGCCGCGAGATCAGTACGTCTAATTCCGGGCCATCCGGGGCAGCGCCCTGATGGGGTCCTCCGGCCCGATGTCGAAGGTGCACTCGGCCGGCCTGGGGTCCGGGACGAACGCCCAGAGCATGGCTCCCGCGGCGCCCATGGCCTCGTAGTCGTCGATGCGCTCGCCGATCAGGACGGCACGATCCTCGAGGGAGAGGCACGAGCCCGCGGCGATCCCGAGCTCGGTCACCACGAGCGGCTTGTCGGTCTGCGCGAGGCGGAGTGGCAGGAATCCGGCGTTGTCGTAGTCGTGGTACTGGAGCACGTCCACGTACGGGGACTCCGCGATGAGCCTGTACCCGTCGGCGACCAGACCGCACTGGTCACCTCCCAGGAGGCCGGCGGTGATGAGTCGGCCGGGGTCGCGTTGCCGGATCAGCTGTCCGACCTCGTCGGTCCACTCGCGGAGAACCTCCGCCGAGTCGGCCGGGCAGGTCCGGTACAGCCAGTGACAGTCGGCGGTTCCGCAGACCGCGGTCTCGGGTTCCCCGATCGGCTCCCACGCCGCGATGACCGGCGACCCCGACCACCGTTCGACCGCGGTGGTGACCCAGTCGCGGTAGCTCAGCGGCATCGCGGTGGGTTGTTCCCAGCCGCCCAGGTACCAGTCGCGGTCCTTGTACTGTTCGTCCTCGCAGGCCCCGTCCTGGCCCACGAGAACCGGGATCACCATCTGCTCGTGGAGCTCCGCCGCCGCGAAGACGGCGTCGATCGGGGCGAAGTCGAGCTCTCCGGTGAACTTGTTCACGGCGAGTTGCTGGAAGACGTTGAACCTCGTGACAGCCCCGTCGGGAAGCGAACCGAAGTACTCGTCGAGGTCGACCATCGCCCCGCACCCCCGGTTGATGCTCCAGTCGGTCGCCAGCTGGTAGGCGTTGAGCCCGGTCGGCCACCAGGGTTGGCCGTCGAGGTGGAGTTCACCCCCGGAGACCGTCGCCCTGTGCGGCTGGACCTGGGACCGGGAATCCGGCGGTGCGGCGCAGGCCAGCGTCATGACGAGCACGAGTAGTCCGACGAGCGGAGCGGTCTTCATGGGCTGACAATAGTCGACTATCCCCCGGCCTCCACCACAAACAGATGCGCGATCGGGGGATGCGCGGGGAATCGCCCCGGCATGCCCCGGGAGCGCCCCTGTCCACCGCCGACCTACTCGAACACCCGCCACAGTCGCCAGGTCGGACGGTCGCTTCCGGAGTTGACCACCTCGAACTCCAGGCTGCCGAGCTGGGCACCGTTCTCGTGGACCGTGGGATAGCGGAGGTTGAGCGCGTCGGAGGTGCCCCGTCCCTCGGCGGGCACGGTGAGGAGGAATCGCACACCGTGGGCCGCCGGGTCGTTGAGGATCTCGACGAAGTCGCGGTCCGACGGGATGACGAACTGCTCGGGCCTGGTCGTGGAGGCGATGATCGGGAAACCGTGGACCGTATCCATGATGACCGCTCCCTCGGGCAGGTCAAGGGAATCCAGGTAGTCGGCGAGCCGACGCTCGGTGTCGAACGACGCGACGATCGCCTCCTGCTGCAACCTGACCTCCGCGGGCCTGTCACCGACCTCGGGGAGGATCACCGCGTGCAGGGCGTGCTGCTCCTGGGACAGAGTCGGGGACACCATGGCCGCGGCGCTCAACGGGACGCCCGCCACGAGCAGCAGTAGTGCTGCCACGGGCACCACACGTCCCCCGATCAGCGAGTCCTGCGTCCGCACCGTCGCCCGGGGTCCGGGCCGTCGGGTGCGCATGGTGCCCCCGCGCGGTACGCAGAACACCGCCAGCACCACGATCAGGGGGACGGCACTGATGTAGAACCGCAGGAACGGGAACGTCATGCCGCGGAGGTAGGTGACAACGGCAAAGGCGAGCACCGCCACGAGGACCACCGCGGCCAGCGGTTCGGGATCCCGGCGGCGCACCGCCAGCGCCACGCACACCAGCAGGACCACTCCGAGCGCCGGCGCGAGCACCACGATCTCCGCCGTCGAGAAGGCCAGGGCAGACAGTCCCCCGGTGGAGCCACCGCCGGACTGCTCGAGGATCGCGGCGTTGCCGTAACGGGAGGAGAACTGCGCGAGCGCGCTGCCGGTCACCAACCAGCTGGTCGCCGCCCACGCGAGGAACGCCAGCGCGGTGGGCGCGGCGAGGATGACGCCGTCGAGGATCGCCGTCTCGGTGCGGCGGCTGCGCCGGTAGGACACCGCCGCGACGAACAGCGTCGCGGTGCCCGAGGCGGCCAGCGCGTCGTAGCGGGCGAGGTAGGCCATCCCGAGCGCGAAACCGGCCACCATCAGGTCGTGGACGTCGTCGGTGGTCATCCACCGGACCAGGCGGCGCACCGCCCAGACCACGAAGAAGACGAACAGTGCCTCGCTCATGCCGTTCGCGCCGTAGTAGACGATCATCGGGTGCAGCCCGAAGACCAGGGTGACCCCCCAGGTGAACCAGGCCGGGCACCGGCGCTCCCTCGCGATCGCGTGGATCTGGGTGACCGCCCCCGCCATCGCCGGGGCGCTCACCGCCACCGCCGTCAGGCTCCACCTGGTGAGCGCCGGGAACCACTCCGACAATCCGACCAGGGGCAGCTGGGCGAGCGCGGTGAGCGGGGTGAAGATGAAGCCGATGGCCGCCAGGTGCGGGTCGCGCGAGAGCAGCGCGGCCCGGGTGTCCGCGACGCGGCTCAGGGCATCGCCCTGCAGGTAGTTGGCGCCGAGCGACAGGTACAGCCCGACGGCCAGGTACAGGACGGTGAACGCCGTGAAGAGGATGAGGGGACGGGATCTCACGACGCCGGCCCCCTCACGACGCCAACCCGTGCACGGTCTTCTCCCAGTAGGAGGGGTTGGCGAAGAGCTGGTAGGTGCCCTTGATCGCCGCGATCGACATGAGCACCCAGTACAGCGGAACCGTCAGGCACGCCCACCACAGCGACGCGTTGCCCGTCTCACGGCACGCGATGAAGTTCGAATAGAGGATCGTCGAGTTGCCGAGCACCAGGCAGATCAACGCGGGGAAGTACACGTAGGCCGGGAAGACCTGCTCGATCACGGCCGGCTGTCCGAGGATCCAGGACAGGGTGATGAGCCAGAACACCATGTTGAGGCAGGCGATCACGGGGGTGCCGGCCAGCAGGGTCGTGAACCGGAACATGCTCACCGTGCCGAGGGTGCGCCACAGCGTGACCGGCTGACGCATGTGCACCAGCCAGGTCTGCAGGTACCCCTTGTACCAGCGGGAGCGCTGCCTGATCCAGTTGATGGGATCGGGATTGGCCTCCTCCAGGGTGGTGGAGTCGAGCACCGCGGTCCGGTGGCCGCGGGCGGCGATCCGGACACCCAGGTCGGCGTCCTCGGTGACGTTGTACGGATCCCACGCCCCGATCTCGGTCAGCACGTCCGCCTTGATGTGGTTCGACGTGCCCCCCAGGGGGATGGGCGAACTGGACTTCATCAGCCCCGGCAGGAGGAAGTTGAACCACAGCGCGTAGTCGGCGGTGAACCACGCGGTGAGCATGTTCTGCGACCCGTTGTGGAACGTCAGCTTGGCCTGGACGCACACCACGTCGTCGTCGAGTTCCGCGAAGGCCACGGCCACGCGCCGGAGCTGGAGGGGATCGGGGCGGTCCTCGGCGTCGAAGATCGTGATGATCTCCCCGGTGGCGTAGTGCAGTGCGTAGTTGCAGGCCTTCGGCTTGGTGCGGGGGTCCGCCGGCGGGATCCGGAGGATCTGGCACACCTCGCCCAGGCCGGCGGCCTCCGCGGCGTCGATCGTGACGTCGTCGTCGGCCTCGAGCAGCAACAACACCTCCAGCTTGTCCGCCGGGTAGTCGATGGAGCTCACGGCGTCGATGAGGTCGCCGATCACCTCCGGTTCGTTGTACGCGGGCACCAGCACGGTGTAGGTGGGCAGGTCGGAGTCCGCCACGGCGAGAGCGCGATCGTCCTCCACGTGGAGGATCGAGTCCCGGGCCAGGCCGCGCCCGAGCAGGAGGAGTCGGTCGGCGAGCGTGATGAGGTAGACGGCGGTGCTCACCGCCGTCAGCGCGATGAGGGTCGGCGTGGTGGCCACGACCAGGGCGAGGACGACCACGGCGATCCCGGCGAGTCCTGCCCACTTCTGCCAGGGCACGAACGGCACCGCCGCCGAGGCCAGCGGGTCGCGTTCGAACAACCCGTGCACGGCGTCGTGGAGAGCGGCCTCACTGCGGGCCCTGTCGGGGTCGGCGGGTTCGGGAGCCGTGAGCTCCGGACCTACTCGCCCGTCCACTGCGCCTCCACCAGATCGGTCGCGAGCTCGGTCAGCATGTCGAGGTCCTTGTCCTGTGGGTTGGTGTCGGTGACCGCGCCCTCCCCGCGCAGCAGCAGGTTGAGCAGACGAGAGAAGGTCGATCGCGTGCTGGGGATCGTCTGGGGGAACTCGGCGTCGAACTCGTGGTTGTCCACGGTGATGATCGTGACGCGCTGCACCCCGTCCCCCGCCCGGTTCCAGAGGAACGACATCAGGCTCCACGTGAGGAGGTTCTCGTCGTCGATCACCGTCCGGTATCGCGCGGACACCCCACGGTCCAGGGGCACCGTCCGGGGCGGGCTGACCCGGGCCGAACTCAGGTCGAAGGTCATCTCCAGCGGGAACACCTCGAGCACCCCGGCATCGCTGACGGTCAGCGTCTGCACCGCCGCGACCCTGGGGCGCAGGAGCTGGTCCCAGTCCGCCCTGACACGGGTGGCCCTGATCATCTGACGCTGGAGCGTGGCGGACGGACCGTACATCCGTTCCGCCCACGGGTAGTCGATCGTCTCGATCTCCTGCCATCCCGGGGGGACCGTCTGACCCGGTCCGCTCAGGGCGGCGGGCCCCGGCGCCACGCGTTCCTCGATCTCCGCCGGCAGCGGCGCCAGGGCGAGCAGCACGGCCACGACGGTCAGGAGCGGCGCGCTCCGCCAGGCCTCACGCGGAGAGACCACCAGAGACTTCCGGGGGGGACCCTCCGGGCGCCGACGACCACCCGCACCGGTCCGACGGAGTCGGCGGATCGCCTGCGGCCCCAGGATGATCAGCGGCCCGACCGACACCACGGCCACCATGACCGCCACCTGCGCCCCGCGGCCGCCGCCCAGGACGTAGACCAGCAGGCGCAGCACACCCGGGGTGGCGACGGTGAGCAGGAGCCAGGCGGGCCAGTACCGGAACGTGCGGCGCGTGCCGAACAGGAACACGGATCCGCCCAACAGGAACAGCCAGGCGGCGACGAAATCCAGATGCAACAGGACGTAGCTGCCCGAGTACCTGGGCAGGACCAGCCACTCGATCATCATCGCGATCCCCAGGATGATGGTCCCGGAGATCTTGTCGCTCTGCCGGTCGTGGATCGGCAACTCCGGCCGCCGCCGCAGGTGGAACGCCACCGCGGTGACCACGGCGCCGACCGGGGCTGCGAGGAAGACCTCGCTACCGGAGCCGGCCGTCACCTCCTCCGCGATCCGCGCCCACGACCGCCAGAACCCGGCGCCGACGAGCACCACGAGCAGTGCCCACCTCGCGACGTGATCTGCCCCCTCGCCGAGGGCCCTGGGGCGAGCCGGGGCGGCCATCACCGCCGCGGGCTGACCCGACGGCGCCGGGTGACCGCCCAGACGATCCCGGCGATCGCCGCTCCCGCCAGCGTAACCGCCAGACCGATGATCAGCGCGGTACGGACACCGTCGGTGCCCTGGTCCTGACTGGCGTCCACATCGATCGCCTCGGCCGTGGACAGCTCGATCGGCTCCCTGTCGGGGGCCGTGAACAGCACGTTGCCGGCCAGCATCGACCACCGACCCGGTTCGGAGTCCAACCACTCGAGGGTGCGGTCGAGTTCACCCGAGCCCGAGCTCGACGAGGCCACCAGGAGCGCACGGTCGCCGTCCTGGACCACCTGCATCGACGCGAAGTCGACGTCCTCGTAGAACCGCAGCGTGGCCGGCTGGCCGTCCCGCGCCCCGACCACCTCCAGCGTGCGGCCACCGGTCAGGGTCAGCGGGAGGTCGAGATCGGCCGGGGCGGAGTCGGACGTCACCAGCAGCCCCGGGACGTCCCCGTCCACGAGGGTCTCCACGTCCACCCACTCCGGGAGCAGTGGCGTCGCGGACAGCGCCTGCAGTTCGGCGAGGATCGTCACCGCCCGCGCGGTGTCCTCCAGTGACCCGCTTCCCGTGGCCACCTGCAGTCGGGGCAGGAGCGCCTGCGGGAGCGAGCCGAAGCCGGCCGGGGCGGGCGAGACGGGGTCGGAGACGCGCACCCGGGATGATCCGTCGATGATCAGACTCAGCGGCTGGAGGACCCCGCACGCCGCGCCCGCGCCCGCGGTCTGGAGCGAGACGGTGATGTCGGTGTACCTGTTCAGCGCGGCGGCGGGGACCGTCACGGTGCGGTCGAAGGACCCGGACTGATCGGCGGTCCACGAGTCCAACACGGTCTGCCCGGCCGTGACCACGATCAGCCCGCTGCGATCGGACGGCGGCGGCGAATAGGTCCCGATCAGATCGACGGCCACGTCCCCGGTCACCGTCCCCAGGCTGGTCTGGTCCAGCCCGAAACCCGCCGAGACCGACCCGACCGATCGCGCGGAGCGCGAACCCGGTCCGAGTTCGTTCAGGGTCGCCTCGGTCACCAGGGCGCGGGGCGCCGGGAGGGGCGAATCGAGGGTGGCCGAACCCGTGACGGCCAGCGACCACAGTTCACTCGTCACCGAGCGCATCTGGCGCCCCAGGCTGGCGGAGTCGCCGGTGATCACCGCGGTGGGGACGGCGTCGTCGGTCAGGTCGATCCGGGACTCGTCGGCTTCGCGGATCTCGGCTCTACGGGTGAAGGGCGAGGCGGTCGGAGCCCTGGGGCCCGACGCGGGGAGGACCTCGACCTCCAGTCCGCTGCCACCGAACCTCGTGGACGCCAGGAGGGCCAGCTGGGCGGCGGCCTCCGACTCGGCGTGGGTCGGCTCGTCCGGGAGGTAGATCTCCAGGCGCTCCAGGACCGAGGGGACGAAGTCGGCGAGGACCCGGGGGGACTCGGGCTCGCCGGCGAAGTCCACCTCGGAATCGCGGAGCTCCAGTGCCCGGTCGGTCCAGTCCGGGCACGCCTCGCCCTGGGAGTGCAGGACGGTCCGCAGGGTGAGGTCCAGAACGTCGTTGCGCACCCGCCCGCGATCGAGGGGGATGGTGACGCGTTCCGACTCGACGTCCGGCCGCAGATCGATCCGGGCCAGCAGCAGGTCGCCCGACCACGCCTCGAGATGACCCCGGTCCAGGTCCACGGGGAGCTGGACCGTCGTGCTCAGGGTCCGAGGGGTCAGCCCGGCGGGAACGGGGATCGGGATCGCGACCTCGGCGCTGCGGTCCGGGAACTGCAGCACCTCCGCCACTCCGAGCGTCGATCCGTCGACGACGGTCTGGGCACCGACCGGCGCGGGGAACGCGAGGAAGACGGCTAATGAGAGGGCGGCGGGGAGACGCAACGCGCGGGGCGAGAACACGGGAGGTGACACTACCGGCCGAGATGCCTGGTGACGGACGATCGGGCCGAGCTCCCCACCGCACCGCCCCTACCGGATGCGGCGCAGCGCGCCGGGTCGGATGCGTTGGGGCGCAGCGGGGGTCAGAAAGGGTCAGCGGGGATCGGCGGGTGCGCCCGGGGTCCCGCCCTCGACACCGGCCCGGTCCGTGCCCTCGTCGGCCAGTTGGTCCGGCTCGGGGTGATCGGTGTCGAAGGTCTCGGGCAGGTTCTTGATGTGCTTGTTCATGTTGCGGATCAGGAGGACCGTCGCGACCAGCAGGAGCAGGACCACGGGGATCCCGATCGGCGAGGCCTTGCCGAACTCCGGACCCATCGGGTGGTCGTTGTACCCGGGCGTGCCCGGCGACTGGTTCTGCGCGAAGACCATCGAGGTCTGATACGCCAGGATCTGGACGTCCGGTCCCAGGGTGATCATCTCGGGTCCTCACTCGTGCTCGGTCCGACCGGGAGCGCGACGTACGGGTCGACGCCCTCGAACAGGTCTGACTCGTATTCTCCCTCAGCCCGCTCTGGTACGGCCACCCGGCTTGCCGCGAGTTCGAACTCCTCGGTGGGCCAGACCCGCTGCTGCATCTCCACCGGGGCGGCGAAGAACCACCCGTTGGGGTCGATCTGCGTGGCGTGGGCCAGGAGCGCGGAGTTGCGTTGCTCGAAGTAGTCGGCGCACTCCACCCGGGTGGTCACCCGCTCCATGATGTCGGGGCGGTCTCCCCAGCGGGAGAGGAACTCGGCGAAGTGGCGGACGCCGTCGCGGGCGAAGAGCTCCTCGTCGAGCAGCTCGAGACGGCTCTTGGGGAAGCCGTGCGTGTAGTAGACCTTGGCCACGGCCCACGGCTCGCCGGTGCCGGGGTAACGGGCTGGGTCCGCGGCGGCCTCGTAGGCGGCCATCGACGCGGAGTGCACCTTCAGGTGATCCGGGTGCGGGTACCCACCGTTCTCGTCGTAGGTGATGATCACGTGCGGACGGAACTCCCGGATCCTGGCGACCAGGGAGCGGGTGACCTCGTCGTCGTCGGCAAGGGCGAAACATCCGGGAGGCAACGGCGGCAACGGGTCCCCCTCGGGCAGACCCGAGTCCTCGTAGCCCAGCCAGTGGTGGTCGACGCCGAGGATGTCGGCCGCGCGCGCCATCTCGCGGCGACGTACGCCCACGAGGTCGGCCACGACGTCGGGGCGGTCCATCGCAGGGTTGAGTATGCTGCCGCGCTCGCCGCCGGTACACGTCTCCACCAGCACGTTCACGCCCCGGGCCACGTACTTGGCCATGGTCGCGGAGCCCTTGGACGCCTCGTCGTCGGGGTGGGCGTGCACCGCCATCAGCCGGAGACCGGCCATCGTCGCACCTGCCGTTCATGAGAGCTCGGGGATCGGGATGACCCATTCTATGGACTCACCGGGCACCGGTGCCCCCGGGGCGGTCCGCCCGGGGCCCCCGGATACCCTGGGGACCATGAGTGAGCCGAGGTCGCACGCCGCGTCGCAGGCCGCGGGCGCCCCGCCCGCCGGGAGGTACGACGACACCGGGTCGGGCGTGACCGGCAAGGTGGTCGCCGGCTTCCTGGTCCTGCTCGTCGGCGCCCTCGTGGTGGCGGGCGCCGTCGCCGGTTACCGGCTCAGCGCCAC
>NZ_JAALDZ010000202.1:0-7168 GCF_014145125.1 Dietzia sp. CQ4
CCACCATCTCCGGCGAGGTGATCGGCGTGACCGTCGTCGACGACGAACGGACCGATGTGGTGATGACCGTCACCCGGGACGATCCCGGGACCGCCGCCTACTGCATCGTCCGCGCGCAGGACCAGACCAAGGGCGAGGTCGGCCGCCGGGAGGTGTACGTGCCGCCATCTGAGAACACCGCGATCCAGGTCGACATGTCCATCGCCACCTCGGCCCGCGCGTTCGTGGCCGACGTCTACGGCTGCGGCGACGACGTCCCCGATTACCTGCGCAGGTAGGGGTTCTCGGGCCCCGAACCAGGTCACCGCTGTGTTAGCATCGTCCCATCAGCACGGCTCCTTTCGCGGGGCCGTGTTTTTCGTACAGCAGCACACACACGAACAGATTGGAGTGCGCTCTCATGGCGAACGACACCCAGGGCTACTGGTTGACCCAGGATTCGTACGACCGCCTCATGGCCGAGAAGGAGGCGCTGATCGCCAACCGTCCGGTCATCGCCGCCGAGATCAACGAGCGGCGCGAGGAGGGCGACCTCAAGGAGAACGCCGGGTACCACGCCGCGCGTGAGCAGCAGGGCCAGGAGGAGGCGCGCATCCGTCAGCTCGACGACCTGCTGGCCACCGCCCAGGTCGGGGAGACTCCCACCGAGACCGGCGTCGCCCTGGTCGGCTCCGTGGTCCGCGCCTACTACAACGGCGACGAGGACACCAAGGAGACCTTCCTGGTGGGCACCCGTGGCGAGGGCTCCGGCAAGGACGACCTCGAGATCTACTCCCCCGACTCCCCGCTGGGCCGCGCGATCCTGGGCGCCAAGGTCGGCGAGAGCCGCGAGTACACCACCCCGAACGGCAAGTCCGTCTCGGTGACGATCGTGACCGCGGAGCCGTACCAGAGCTGACCGGCCACGACGGGCCCGGTGGTAGGTTCTTCACGACTATCGGGCCCGGTTCGACCAGCCCGATCCCGCGCCGGCGTTTCCAGGAGTCCCACGTGACAGACGGTTCCCACGACAGGCCATTCGGCCCGGCACCGAAGATCGAATCGGCGGCCGAGCAGGTCCTGGGACCGGCGCTGCGTACGGGGCAGTCACCGTTCGACGACGAGCTCTACACCTGGACCCCCGAGGTCGCGGAGGAGCTCATCCGGCGTCTGGACGGGGACGCCGAGGAGCACACGGGTGAGCACTCCGCGGACTCCACCCGCTCCCCCGTGATGCAGGCGCTCCACGACCAGCTGGAGGGCGCCCCGCGGCCGGTGGTGCTCCTGGCCGCCGAGTTGCTCTACATCCAGCAGCTGCCCCTGTCGACGGTGACCGCCCGCCTCAAGCGGGGACGGATCAGGGACGTCCTGTCCTGGATCGACGACGCCCCGGAGATCCCCGAGGTCCTCGACGAGGCGCTCGGAGAGAAGGGCCCGCTCACCGGCGGGCTCGGGTTCAACGTCCAGATGCGCGAGCACCTGCGGTGGCTGTGCACGTTCGTCATCCACTGGGCCGAGCTGGAGTCCGCCGAACGCGACGCGGCGCTGACCGACCCGTGGGAGTTCCAGCGGGCCGCCCGCTCGACCCCCGGCGACTGGCGGGCCATCCGCTACAGCCTGCAGTACCTGGCCTGGCCCGGGTACTTCCAGCCGATCGTCAAGCACGAGCACAAGACCCGGATCCGCGACGCCTTCGCCGACCTCATCGGCTGGCCGTCCGGGATCGACGAGCTGGACATCGACCAGGACCTCCACCGGATCGCCGAGACGCTCTCCGCCCAGCTCGGCCAGCCCGTCGACTGGTACCGGGGTGCGATCGCCAACCAGTGGCAGCGCCACCGCGACGACCACTCCCGCCGAGCGTGGCTGGTCCGACCCGGGCGCGGCGGCGTCGGTCAGGCCGGTCAGTGGGTCGCGCAGAACCGGATCGCGCTGCCCGCCTCCCACCTTCCGCGCATCCCCGCCCACGCCAGTCGGCTCGAGGTGTCCCAGGCCGTCGAGCAGGGGTACCCGCACCTGGACTACCAGGCACGGTTCCAGCTCACCGCGGAGCTGCACACCTTCCTGTCCCGGATGAGCCCCCAGGACGTGGTGGCCACGGTCGCCGACGCCAAACTGCACCTGGGCACCCTCACCGACGACCTGGGTTACGTGGAGGACGGCGGTCAGCAGCTCGAGCGCTCGGTGCGGTGGCACTCGGTCACGCTCGACCTGGACACCCTCCCCAGCCCGCTCTCGGAGCTGATCGGGGAGCCCGGCACCGTCGTGGACCTCACCGACGGCCTCGACGCCCTGCTCGCCGCCATGCACCCCGGCCGCCACTCCGCCGAGTCGCAGGTGGCGGAGGCCCCGGGCGCCGGGACGGTGCCCACCCTGCCCGACATCTCCGACGAGCTCGCCGACAGCCTCCACATGCCGCGCAAGGAACTGCAGGAGATCGTGGACACCCTGCAGGAGCGGCAGCAGATCGTGTTCTACGGCCCGCCCGGCACAGGCAAGACCTACCTCGCGCAGGAGCTCGCGCGCTTCCTCGCCGGCGCCGACGACCCGAGCCGGGTCCAGTTGGTGCAGTTCCACCCCAGCTACGCCTACGAGGACTTCTTCGAGGGCTACCGGCCCACGCTCACCGAGTCCGGTCAGCCCGGATTCGCCCTGCAGGCCGGGCCGCTGCGCCGCCAGGCCGCGCGCGCCACGTCGGACTCCGGGCGCGAGCACCCGAGTTTCCTCATCATCGACGAGATGAACCGCGCCGACCTGGCCCGCGTCTTCGGCGAGATGTACTTCCTGCTCGAGTACCGCGACCGCACGGTCCTGCCCCAGTACAGCCCCGACACCTCCTTCCGGTTGCCGCGCAACCTGTTCATCATCGGCACCATGAACACCGCCGACCGGTCGATCGCCATGGTCGACGCCGCCATCCGGCGTCGGTTCGCCTTCATGGAGCTCCACCCGGACACCCCGCCGGTGGCGGGCGTGCTGCGGCGCCATCTCGAGGCCCGTGGCGTGACCACCGAGCCCGCGGACCTGCTGGAGGCGCTCAACTCGGAGATCGACGACTCGGACCGCGATCTGCGGATCGGGCCGTCGTACTTCATGAAGGACCGGGCCACCGAACCCGGCGGGCTCGAGGCGATCTGGCGGTACGACCTCCTCCCGCTGCTCGAGGAGCACTACTACGGACGCCTGTCCCGCGCCGAGGTCCACGAACGCTTCGGGCTCGCGACCCTGCGTCGGAAGATCGGCCGGGCGTGATCTCCGCCTCGACGGGATCCGCGGCGTCGGAGACCATCGAGTTCGACGAGTTCGACCGCCGTGGCCGGCTCGTCACCCTGAGTTGGGAAGGCGCGCAGCACCTGTCGCAGACCGGGCTGGTCGAGGTATTGCCGGCCGGGCGTGACACGTGGCGCCTGATCCCGTGCGGCAGCGTCGGCTCGGTCCGGGTCGAGGGACTGTCCGTGCGGGTCCTGCCCGCCGCCAACCTGGGTCTGACGCAGTTGTTCTTCCTCCTCGACCACGCGGCCGACACCGCGTTCCTCCCGTCGGCCGTCCAGGCGAGGGACGACGACGAGCTCTGGGTCTCCGTGGCCGAGTCCATGGCCGCGTTGGCGCACCAGGCCCTGTCGTCCGGGCTGCTGCGCGGGTACCGCAGGGTCGACGAGGCGCTGACCACCGTGCGCGGCCGGATCCGTCTGGGCGACCAGATCCGCCGCCACCCGGGCATGACCATCCCCCTGGAGGTCACCTACTCCGAGTTCACCCCGGACATCGCCGAGAACCGCATCCTGCGCACCGCCGCGCACCGCCTGCAGTTCCTCCCCGACCTGCCGGACGCCACCCGGCGTCGACTGGCGATGGTGGACGCCCGGCTGGCGGACGCCACGTTGATCGGCCAGGGCGCCCCGGTCCCCACCTGGACGCGCACCCGGCTCAACGCCCGGTTCCAGAACGCGCTCGCCCTGGCCGACCGGATCGTGCGCCGCATCTCGGTGGAGGTGGAGGACGGCCACGCGGCGTCGGCGGCGTTCGTCACCGAGATGCCCGCGCTGTTCGAGCGCTTCGTGGAGGCCGAACTGACCGCCGCCCTCGACGGCTGTGGCGGACGGGTGCTGCAGAACCCCGTCGTCCACCTGGACACGGGCCTCGAGCAGGCAGACGCCGGGGACGCCGGGTCGAGCAGCGCCGCCGGTGGAAGGTCTGGCCGCCACAGCGCGCCCGACACCGAGGGCGACCACATCTCCGTGCCCACCGGCCTCGTGTACGAGGTCGACGGCGAGCCGGTCACCACCTTCGTCCCGACCTATCCCACGGACCGCCGCGCCCGCGCCGCCGAGCACTACCGCCTGCTGGCGGCCTGCACGGCGCTCGGCGTGGACCGCGCGTACCTGGTGTATCCGGCACAGCGGCGCGACGACACCCCGCAGCCGCGGCGGATCGTGCACACCGACATCTCGATCGTCGAGTACCCGGTGGATCTCTCGATGGGGCCACTCGAGAGCCGCAGGACTATCGTCGAATTATCGCAGCAGGCCCGCGAGCTCGCCATACCGAGCGCCGCACGCCACCGCACCGGAGGGAGACGCCACGCCAGATGAGCCAGTCAGATGATCCGGCCCGCAAGATCGTCGTCAACCTCGCACTCGTCGCGGTGGGCACCGTCGGGGCCTATCGGGGCGCCTACGAGCTGCTCGCGCAGCAGGCCAGGATCGCCCGCCGGGTGATCCCCAAGCCCACCTCGTGGCCCTTCGACGGCGACGGCCTCTACCGGCCCGGCGCCGAGACCGCCGAGCCGTGGCGGCCCGGGATGACGTGCGACGCCCACCTGATGATCTTCGGGGACTCCCTGGCGGCCGGGCTCGGCGCGGCCGACGCCGCCCAGGTGCCCGGGGTGCTGCTCGCCCGCGGACTGGCCGAGGAGTCCGGGTGGGACGTGCGGCTGAGCAGCAAGGCGATCGTCGGCGCGACCTCCAAAGGACTGGCCGGCCAGATCGACGCCGTCCGCGTGACCGGCGGAAAGCCGGACATCTCCGTGATCCTCATCGGCGGCAACGACATCACCGCACGCAACTCGATCGGCCCCTCCGCCCGGCGAGTGGGCGAGGCGGTCAGCGCCCTGCGCGAACTCGGCTCGAGCGTCGTGGTGGGGACCTGCCCCGATCTCGGCACCATCAAGCCCGTACCCCAGCCGCTCCGGACCGTCATGGCCACGCTCAGCCGCAGACTGGCGGCCGCGCAGACCGTGCAGGTGCACAAGGCCGGTGGCACCCCGGTGTTCCTCGCCGAGGCGCTGGCACCGGAGTTCCGCGCCCGCGCCGACAGCCTGTTCTCCCCCGACCGCTTCCACCCCAACTCCGACGGCTACGAGCTCATGGCCGGGCTGCTCCTGCCGGCCGTGTGCGTTGAGCTCGGCGTGTGGGACGAGATCCCGGAGACCCGGCCACCCGCCGACGCCGAGGAGGACGAGGCCTCGCTCGACGCCGCCGAGGACGCGATCGAGGCGGCCGGGGACGCGATCGAGGCGGCCGGGGACGCGTCCGACGAGGCCCGCGACTCTGTCGTCGCCCGGCTGACCAAACGCCTCACCGACTTCGTCCGCACCCACGAGGACGCGGACGACGCCGACGAGAACACGTACCTGCATAATGAGGACGTGGACGGCGACCCCGAGAGCACGGGCGATGCCCGCGAGGCAGCGGACACCCTCCGCCGCCGGAGCCGGATCCTGCGCGTGACCCGCTCCACGCGGGACCCGTCGGACTCGGATCTCCCGATCGACCACACATAGCACTCACCTGCAACGAAGGAGCCTTCCATGCCGGAAGCCGTGATCGTCTCGTACGCCCGTTCCCCCATCGGGCGCGCCAACAAGGGATCCCTCGTGGGCATCCGCTCGGATGACCTCGCCGCACAGATGGTCAAAGCCGCACTGGACAAGGTCCCGTCCCTCGACCCCACCCAGATCGACGACCTCATGCTGGGCTGTGGCCTGCCGGGCGGCGAGCAGGGCTTCAACATGGGCCGTGTCGTCTCCGTGCTCGCCGGCCTGGACACCGTCCCCGGCACCACGGTCAACCGCTACTGCTCCTCCTCGCTGCAGACCACGCGGATGGCGCTGCACGCGATCAAGGCCGGCGAGGGTGACGTGTTCATCTCCTCAGGTGTCGAGACCGTGACCAACTTCGCCAAGGGCACCTCCGACCACTGGCCGGACACCCACAACCCGATCTTCGCCGACGCCGAGGCCCGCACCGGCACCCGCGCCGAGGGTGGCGCCGAGACGTGGACCGACCCCCGCGAGAACGGCCTGCTGCCGGACGTCTACATCCCGATGGGTCAGACCGCCGAGAACGTCGCGCAGATGACCGGCATCACCCGCGAGGAGCAGGACCACTGGGGCGTGCGCTCGCAGAACCGCGCGGTCGCCGCCGTCGAGAACGGCCACTTCGCCAACGAGATCACCCCGGTGACCATGCCCGACGGCACCGTGGTCTCCACCGACGACGGCCCGCGGCCCGGCACCACCTACGAGAAGATCTCGCAGCTCAAGCCCGTCTTCCGCCCCGACGGCACCATCGCCGCCGGCAACTGCTGCCCGCTCAACGACGGCGCCGCCGCGCTCGTCATCATGAGCGACACCAAGGCCAAGGAGCTCGGCCTCACCCCGCTCGCGCGCGTGGTGTCCACCGGCGTCTCGGGCCTGTCCCCCGAGATCATGGGACTCGGCCCGATCCAGGCCGTCAAGAACGCCCTGAAGATCGCCGGCAAGTCGGTGTCCGACATCGACCTGTTCGAGATCAACGAGGCGTTCGCCGTCCAGGTCCTCGGCTCCGCCCGCGAGCTCGGGATCGAGGAGGACAAGCTGAACATCAACGGTGGCGCCATCGCGCTGGGCCACCCGTTCGGCATGACCGGCGCCCGCATCACCGCCTCGCTCATCAACAACCTGCAGGCGGCCGACAAGCAGTTCGGCGTCGAGACCATGTGCGTCGGCGGCGGCCAGGGCATGGCGATGGTGCTCGAGCGCCTGAGCTGATCCCCGCCCGCGCGGCCTGATCGCGCGGCCGGCCCGGCGTCGACCCGGCGTCGGCCCGGCGTCGACCCGGCGTCGACCCGGCGTCGAGAAGAGCGTTCCGAACCCGTTTCCCCAGGGTGGTCTCTAGGAGCTAGCGCAACACCCTGACGGATCGGGGTG
>NZ_JAALDZ010000203.1:0-6714 GCF_014145125.1 Dietzia sp. CQ4
GGCCGCCCCCGCGGCCAGCACGACCAGCGGGGCCTGCTCGAGCGCCCCCACCTGCCCGGTGCCGAGCTCTTGCGTTGCGCCGACCTCCCGCCCGGCGGTGGGCTCCTCGACCCGGGCCTGGGCCCCGCGGTGCCAGATCGTCCATAGGACCTTGCCGGAGTAGGCCGCCGACAGGGCCGCCGCCACCAGTCCTGTGGCGTAGAGCCAGGCCGAGGTCTCCAGGGCTCCAGCCAGCACCGCGTCTTTGGTCGCCCACAGGGACAGCGGCGCGATCCCGGCCAGGGCCAGGGCTCCCACGGTCGCGGTCACGCCCACCACCGGCCATCGGCGGCCCGCCCCGCGCAGTTCCGTGAGCTTCTCGGTGCCCAACGCGGTGAGCCACGCCCCGGCAGCGAGGAACAGCAGTGCCTTGGTGGAGGCATGAGCCACCAGTTGGGCGGCACCTCCGCTCACCGCGCCCACTCCGGCGGCCAGCACCACAAATCCCATCTGCGCCACAGTGGACGCCGCCAGCAACTGTTTGAGATCCCGTTGGGCCAACGCCACGATCCCCATCGCCACCGCGGTCAGTAGCCCGATCCACGCGGCGGCCGGGCCCGCCCACCCGGTGGAGGCGAGCAGCGGCTCCACGCGCAGCAGCAGGTAACCGCCCATTGCCACCATCGCCGCCGAGTGCAGCAGTGCGCTGACCGGACTGGGGCCCTTCATCGCGCCGGAGAGCCAGAACGAGAACGGCAGCTGCGCGGCCTTGCCCAGTGCCGCCACCAGGATCCCGGCCGCCACCACGTGCCGCCACGGGCTCTCCGCCGCCGGCAACTCGGACAGGCCCATACCGGCGCCGCCGGCCAAGGCAGCGCCGGCGGCCAGGTAGAGACCCAGGTCGGCGGTACGGGTGGTGAGGAAGGCCGTGAGCCCGGCCGAGACGCGGTCGGTGTCCCGCCACCAGAACCCGATCAACGCGTACGAGGTCGCGCCCATCAACTCCCAGGCAAACAGCAGCGCTGGCAGGCTGGCGGCCGAGGCCGTGATCAGGGCCGCGGCGGCGAAGAGCAGCATCAGCCCGTGGAAGCGGGGCCGGGCCGCCCGGATGTTGCCGGCCGCAAAAACCAGCACCAAAAGGGTCACCACTGCGACCATCGGCAGGGTCAGCGCCGCCAGGGCGTCGACCTCCAATGCCACGTCGACGCCGGCGATGAACGGGAACGCCACCGCAGGCCGCGCAACGGCGACGACAGCCGCCAGCAGCGCGGTCACGGCAGCGGTCGATACCGCGATCGGGGCCGCAACCCGCTCCGCCCGGGTCAGCGCGAGCACCGCACCCACGGCAGCCGGGAGCACCACCAGGGTCAGCAGCAAGGTCTGGTCGGCGGTCATCCGGAGAGATCCTCGGCCATGTCGGTCATGTCGGTCTGCCGCTTGCGGTGCAACAGCGTCGCCACGGCAAAGCCCATGGCCATCTCCACGGTCATGGCCGCCAGCACCACCAGCAGCAGCACCTGCCCGGAGGGGCCCGGGGCCAGGAACCACCAGAACCCCGCGGCGGCCAGGAGCACCCCGTTGATCATCAACTCCAGGCCCATCATCACCATCACCACCACCTGCTGGGACAGGGCCCCGTAGAGCCCGACGGCGAACAGGGCGGCGGCCACCACCAGAACGGCCTCCAGGGTCATCGACCCACACCTCCCGGCTGGGGGTCGTCGGCCGGGCGGCGCCGCAGATCGTCGCCGAGCCGGTCGTAGCGGGTGCGCCCGGCGGCCAGGACGATCCCGGCCACGATGGTGGCCACCATGACCGCGCCCACCACGGCCATCACCAACATCTTTTCGCCCATGATCTCCAGGCCCAGCGCGTTGGTGAGGTCCTCGGGTGGGGCGCCACGTCGCTCGGGCCACGGGATCAGCAGCGCCCCGGCGGCCAGCAGCACAAAGACCCCGACCGAGGTGCCGATCGCGGTCTTCTTCCCGTGGGTCATGTCCATCGGCATCAGCGCCGGGTTCATGCCCATGAACATCACCATGTAGACCGCCATCACCGCCATCTCCATGACCATCATCAGAATCGTGATGATGCCCAGGTAGCTCTGACCCAGCAGCAAAATCATCACCCCCACGGCGATGAACGATGCCGCCAGCGCGTAGGTGGCCCGGGCCATCGAGTCCACCACGAACACGGCCGTCCCCGCGGTCACCGCCACCACAGCGAGTACCCAGAACACGATCCCGACCAGCACGGCTCAGCCCTTCCAGACCACGACGAGGGACACAAGCAGATCCTGGGCCACGACGGCCGGGAGCAAGACAGTCCAGCCGATCTCCATGAACCGATCCGGTCGCAGCAGCGGAAGTTTGCGCCGCGCCCACACCAGAACCGTCAGCACCAGCGCTGTCTTGACCAGCACCCACGCCCAGTCGGGCAGGACGGGCCCGGCACCACCGCCGAGGAAGAGCGGCACCGAGAACGCCGCCCCGGCGGTGAGGAACAGGTAGCGCCCGGCCTGCAGGACCAGCCGATCGACCCCCGAGAGTTCGGCCGTCACCCCGCCGACGATGTCCGCGGACAGGGCCGGGGCGAATGGACCCCATACAGAGAAGCCGGTCACGCCGATCAGGAAGACCAGGAACGCCACCGGCATCCACACCACAAACCACACGCCGTCCTGCGCGGCCGCGACGTCGCCCACCGCCAGACTGCCGGCGGCGATCGCCGGGGCCACCAATGCGAACATCAGCGGCAGCTCATAGGCCAGCCCGTGCGCGAGGAAGCGGTAACCGCCCACCAGACCGTGGATGGAGTTGGCGCCCCACCCCGCCAGCCAGACCAGGGCCCACACCATGACGTCGACGGCGTTGAACCACACGACTCCCACGTCGAGGTCCGCCAGTGTCCAGCGGCCCAGCGGGATCACGGCGATCATCAGGAACGCCCCGACCAGCATGCCCGCGCCGCCGATCCGCCACAGCAGGGTGTCCGCGGCGACCGTCGTGCGGCGACGCTGCCGCAACAGACGGGCCGCACGGGCCAGGGGAGTGGGCCCGCCACGACCGCCGCCCCGCGCCGGCGACGAGAGCACCCCGTCCAGCGCCACCGCGAACAACGCCAGCCCGCACAGGATCACCCCGGCCAGCACGGCCCACCCACCGGACACGGTCGTCACCACGGTCTCAGACATGCCCCACCTCCCGGACGGCAGGATGCGAGCCCAGATCAAGGCTCGCCACCGCCAAGCGCACAGTGCCCAGCTCCAAACCGGTCACCAGGTCCGGCACCACCGCCCACGGCACAGTTAGTTGGTCCGCAGATTCCTGCGCTGAGCCGCCATCCGCCCGGTCCGGCGTTGCGCCGCCGACCTCGACGCGGATCCGTTCCAGTTGGGCCAGCAACCGGTCGTGGGCATCCCCGAGGCAGTGCCCCGGCAAGCCGTGGCGCTCCAGATCGGCCGGGCCGAGCGGCAGCACGCCCCGCAATGACCAGCGCAGCAGCCGCGACCTGCGAACCTTCCGGTGCAGACGCTCGACGGCGTCACGGGCGGCACCGGGATCGCCCGTCAGAATCCCGTCCCGGGCACGGCGGGCGCAGTCCGCCAAGTCTTCGGCACCGGCCAGTGCCAGCAGTGCCATGACCTGATCACATTGGGTCACCGTGGCAGACGCGTGGTCCGTGGGCCGACCGGGTGCTCCGGCCCTGTGCTCCGTCGCGTCGATCACCGAGGCGGTGGCGTCGACGACAACGTCCCCCTGTAGCGAGCAGTGCAGCACGAGCCCGGCCGGCCAGAACGGCAATACCGGACCGAGCGGCAGATGGAGAACATCCATCTCCAGGCCGTCGCGGTCCTCCCCGCCTTCGGCCAAGGGAATCCCGGCGGGAGCCATGTCCATATCCCCGTGGCCTTCATGGCCCTCGTGCCCGCCGTGGTCTGCGTGGCCCTCGTGGCCACCATGCCCGCCATGGTCTTCGTGGCCCTCGTGCGCCTGGCGATCCGCGTGCTCTTCGTGGTCCGAGTGTCCACCGTGGCCCTGGTGTTCCTCGTGTCCTTCGTGACCCACGTGCCCTTCGTGCCCTTCGCCATCAGCATTGTTCGCGTGATCGGACATCGAGGGCTCCTGCGCCCGTTCGCGGGCGTCGGTCCGGTGATGGGAAGTGTCGAGCAGGAGCGCAGTGGCATTGTCGAGGGCGGGAACCACCGCTCCGGGCGAGGCGATGCCGATGCGCACCCGAGGGCCGGGCATCTGCTCCCAGAGGCGGTTCGCCAGATCCGACAGCTCAGGGCCCGGCGCACCACACACGACGAGCACGTCCCCCTGAGCCGGACTACTGGCTATCCGCCACCCGCGACGGAGTAGCTGTTGCTCAAGCTCCATCCGAGTCGCCCACTGGCCCGGGGCCTCGACGACGAGCACCCGGGTGGCCTGGACGGCGAGGCGGGCGAGAAACGGGCTCAAGCCCATCGGAATGCGCCTTCTCGCCGTGCCCAGGCCACGGCGACTAGCAGGGCACCAAGGAACAGGAACATCTCCACCACCGCAGAGAGCCCCTTCTCGATCACCACCACGGCCCACGGGTACATAAAGAGCATCTCGACGTCGAAGGCCAGAAACACGATCGAGGCGAGGTACCAGCGTGCGTGGAACCGCGACAGGGCGTGCTCCTGCGGTGCCCACCCGGATTGGGCCGGCAGGACTGTCAACGGGTCGGAGGTAATGCTGGCCACGCGGTGGAGTGCATAGAAGAGAGCAACGACAGACAGCGCCACCAGAGCCACGGACACGATCCCTGAGGACATGACGGTCTCTCCCCTTTCTCGCGGTCGAACATCGAGGCCGGTCGCTGAGCGGTGGGAGTCACCTTAACGGATTACCGCGATCGATAATCTCGTTCCAGCTCGGCGGTCAGCCGTGACCGGGGCCGGCTCCGCAGAGCAGCAGGAAATGATGGGCGCTGTAGGGCACCGGCAGAGGGTGCTTTCAGGGGCCAGTCCGAAAACCGCGGTTCTCCGAGCCCGATCGACCAGCCTCGGGCAACGTGTCCTGGGGCGCCCACCTCGCTCCCTCGGTGCCAAGGTCAAGATCTCGTGAAGAAACCTGACGACTCGAATCATGTACCCACCGGGGGTATATGATTCTGGTGTGGGATCGCCCCACGGCGTTCGGCGAAAGGATTAAGACGATGACGGCCACCACATACCAAGTTCAGGGGATGACCTGCGGGCATTGCGTTTCATCCGTGAAAGCCGCTGTTGGTGCATTGCCCGGCGTGATCGGCGTCGAAGTCAACTTGCAGGCAGGAAGTATGACAACGACCGGAACCGCGACTACCCAGGCCGTATCCCAAGCCGTGGCCGACGCCGGATACGCGATAGTCTCCGCAGATCAGACGGTCGGTGTCTCCTTGCCCATGGCGAGTGGAACGGGTGGCTGCTGCTGCAGCTGACGGTTGGCCCATTTCGGCCCGATGACGCGATGAACCACGTTCTCGAGCGAACACAGCATTGGCCGGGTGGGCACCCTCGCTCACCCGGCGCTCGACTTCCAGCCGCAAGTCATTGAGAGATGTCCGGGTCGGCATGTGGCCCGCGCGCGTGTGGCCCATATGGTGGCGCCGAGGATGATGGGGGACATGAACTCTTCTGCCCGTGCGCTCGGAACGACAGAAGTCGCCGCACCGACGCCACGTCCGGCCACGGGCTTGCGGGCGATGGTTGTCGAGGACGAGCAGTCTTTGGCCGATGTCGTGGCCACCTACCTCGAACGCGAGGGCTTCGAGGTGACGATCTGCGGCGATGGTCTTCAGGCGGTGACACTGGCCCGGCAAATCGACCCAGACGTCATCGTCCTTGACCTTGGCCTGCCCGGGCTGGACGGGGTGGAGGTCTGTCGAAGCATTCACGGCGTCCATCATCGTGGCGTGGGGGTTGGCGGTGACCATCGCAGTGTTACTGGCGCTGCTGGTGAGTTGGTATCTCACCCGGAGAGTTCAACACTCCGTCACCGCCGTGACCTCCTCGACTGCCGAGATCGCCAGTGGACGCTACGACACGCGGGTCGTTAGCCCAGGCCTGGGCCGCGAGTTCGACGATCTCGCCGACAGTGTCAACGAACTCGCCCGACGGCTCGACGCCACCGAGACCACCAGACGCAGAATGCTGGCCGACCTCGGACACGAAATGCGCACACCCCTTGCCACACTCGACTCCTACCTCGAAGCCATCGACGACGGCATCCACACCTTCGACGACGACGTCCGAACCATTCTGTGGTCGGCTACTCGGCGGCTGGAGAGACTCGCCGCGGACATCGTCGACGTCTCCCGCGCGGAAGAACACCTCACCCGCCTTCGCCCCAGTCCGACCACTACTCGGACGCTGGTCACCCGTGCGGTCGACGCCGTCCGAGAACGATACGAGAACAAGGGAGTCCAGCTACACACCCACGTCGACGACGCACCGGTGACGGTGGACACCGACCGCATCGGACAAGTGCTGGGCAATCTCCTGGACAACGCACTTCGCCACACCCCCGCCGGCGGCACCGTCACCGTCATCAGCGGGCAGGTAGGGCGCCGCCACGTCGAGATCACCGTGTCGGACTCCGGCGAAGGAATCGCCCCACACCACCTCGACCACCTCTTTGACCGCTTCTACCGAGCCGACACCTCACGCGGCCGCCACAGCGGCGGCAGCGGTATCGGCCTGACCATCACTCGCGCACTCGTCGA
>NZ_JAALDZ010000204.1:0-6134 GCF_014145125.1 Dietzia sp. CQ4
GAGGCCGCCCCCGCGCCGGCACCCGTCGCCGCCCCCGCGCCGGATTCCGCACCCGTCCTCGATCCCGCCCCCGCCCCCGTCGCCGGAGGACGCGCGGAACCGGTCACCATCGTGGTCCCGGAGGGACTGCCCGCCCCGGACGGCGTCCGACTGCCCGAGACCGTCACCGTCCCGGCCCACATGCTCGACCAGATCCCGCCCGAGTTCCGCTAGGGGTTCTGACGAGCTAGGCCGACCGGCGCCGGGACACCGCCGCGCGCAGCGCCCGCCAGCCCAGGAGGAACACCCCGGTGGCGATCGCGGCCACCACCATGAAGCTCCAGTGCGGCACCCGTCCGTCACCGATCCCCCGGATCAGCATCCCGCCGACGAGGGTGGCGACCCACACCAGGACACCCGACCGGATGGTCCCGGGGTCGCGGCGCGTGGCGAGCACCACGACCCACCCCACCACCAGACCCACCAGGAACGGCCACGCCGTCCCCCACACCTGCCCGATCCCGAGGCCCTCGGAATGGGCGCCGCGCCCGAAGGTCGCGAACACCCCCACGAGCACGGCGTCCAGCAGGAACATCAGCGGCAGTGCCACTCGGCTCACCGATCCCTCTCGTCACGGTGCTCGCCGCCGCCCAGCGAGCAGGAGGCCTCACCCTCCCCGGCGTCCCGGGTCCCGTCCTCCCGGACGCGCAAAAGGGGGATCGGCCCGGAGTCGTGGGGGACGGTGGCGCGCCACGGCGTGCCCCTCATCGGCCACATCGCGGCGAGACCGGCGGGCGGGGCGGCGATCACGGCTGGTTGGTCGGGGTGGAGGCGGGGCGACGACGACGAGGCGTCCTCGCGCGGGGTGTCGTCCTCCGCGGGTTCGGCATCCGGATCGATCTCCACCGCACCGCGGTAGAAGAGGAAGAAGACCACCCACCCCGCCAGCGCCACGAGGACGAAGCTGACGATGCGGTAGAGGAACACCGCGGCGAACGCCTGGTGCGCACCGAGCCCGCCCGCGGTGAGCGCGGTGATGAGCGCGAACTCGACCGTTCCCAGACCACCGGGGGTGATCGGCGCGGAGGCCACGATCTTGCCGGTGACGTAGGCGATACACAGACCGCCGATGCTGGGCTGGGCGCCGACCGCGTGGGCGGCCGCCCACAGGCAGCCGATGTCGGCGACCCAGTTGAGGAGTGAGAACGCGAAGGCCTTGGAGAACTGGGTCTTGGTCATCTCGACCGCCTCGGCCTGCTCCACGATCTTGCGGACCCCGGTCGCACCGTGGTCGGCGGGCCGGCGGCGCCGGGCGTTGACCCACGCCAACAACGACAGCAGGGCCTCCTCGATCCTGTCGGGGTTCCTGGCGGCCCACTGCACCACCACCACGATCGCCACGAGGCCGATCGCGGACAGCATCAGCAGGAACGGGTTGGACACGCGGCCCACCAGGAAGAAGCCCATCAACGCGAGCAGCACGATCCCCACCGTGGACAGCACTCCGGAGATCACCAGTTGCCACGACGCCACCACCCGGGTCGCGCCCCACTGGCGGGTCTTCCGGTAGGTCAGGGTGGTTCCGAAGACCTGCCCGCCGGGGATGCAGGTCGAGAACGCGTTGGCGGAGAAGACCAGACCGACGCTCGCCCAGTACCCCACCCTGACGCCCGCCGACTGCAGCAGCACCTTCTGCACCGAGCCGTAGCTGGACATGGAGAGGTAGGAGAACACCAGCGCCACCGCGACCCAACCCCAGTGCGGGCTGGTGACCGCCGAGAACCCCTCGGCGAAGAACGGCATCTGCCCGCGGAGCCAGTAGAGGACGAAGCCCAGGACGGCCAGGGTCGCCAACGCCTTGAACCAGGGGTTGACCAGGACCACCCGGACACGACGGCGCAGGACGGCGCCCCGGGTCCCCTTCATCCCGCCACCATAACCCGCGGACCGGCCTCGGCCCAGGTTCACACTCCGGAGGTCGGGCGGGGCCTCACGCGTCGCGATCCCGTTCCCTCTCCCGCTCCCGCTCCTGCCGGAGCCGGGCGATCAGCTCCGCGGCGGGGATCTTCTCCCCGCCGCCCCCGTCCCGACGACGGTGCTCGGGCCGGGGTGCGGTCCGGAGGTCGGGTTCGGGCTCGCGCACAGGTTCGGGCGCGGGTTGGCGCACAGGTTCCGACTCGCGCACAGGTTCCGGCTCGCGCACAGGTTCCGCTTCGGGCTCGCGCTCGAGGAGCCCCACCGCCGATCCCGGCACCTGCGTCCCCTCCGCCACGGAGGGTCCGTCAGCGGGGCTCCCCGCGACAGGTCCGGCGGGTGCGGTGTCAGGGACGCCCGTCTCCGTGACCCTGACCGGTCCCGCCGACCCGACCCGGGCAGGGCCGCCCTGCAGGTGTTCGGGCTCGTCGCCGATCTCGGCCTCGCCCAGGCCGATCCGCTCCTGGACCCGCTTCATCCACCGGGGGGCCCACCAGTTGTCGGTGCCCAGCATCTGCATGACCGCGGGCACCAGCAGCATGCGGATCACCGTGGCGTCGATGATCAGGGCGGCGATCATGCCGAACGCGATGTACTTCATCATCACGATGTCCGAGAACGCGAACGCACCGGTCACCACGATGAGGATCAGCGCGGCCGAGGTGATGATCCGACCGGTGTTGGCCACGCCGCTGCGGATGGCCTCGGCGGTCCTGGCGCCCCGGGATCGCGCCTCGACCATCCGGGACACCAGGAACACCTCGTAGTCCGTGGACAACCCGTAGATGATCGCCATGAGCAGCACCACCACTGGCGAGGTGAGCGGCCCCGGTGTGAAGCCGAGCAGGTCGGCGAGGTGCCCGTCGACGAAGATCCACGTGAGGATCCCGAGCGTGGCGCCCAGGCCCAGCAGGTTCATGATCGCCGCCTTGATGGGCAGCACCAGCGAGCCGAACGCCAGGAACATCAGGATCGTGGTGGCGACCAGCACGTACAGCACGAACCACGGGAGTCCGTCGACCAGCGCGTCGACCGAGTCGGACTCCATGGCCGGGTTCCCGCCCACGTGGACCTCGGTGCCGGCGGGGATCGGGAACTGCTGCAGGTACTCGACGGTCTCGGTCGGCGAGTTGCGGTCGACCAGACCGGACTGCAGGACCACCACGTCGCGGCCCTGGTCGTCCTGTTGTCCGGACCGGGCGAACTGGAACGGACCGGTGAGCCCGGGCGCGTTGTTGGCCTCGGCGCGGATCTGCGAGAGCGTGGTGCCGTCCGAACCGATCACGACGAGCTTGACCGGGTCGGTGCGGGTGCCGGGGAAGTTCTGGTCGTACTGCTCCTGCGCCACCCGCGTGGTGTTGTCCGGCGGGAGGTAGGTCTCGTTGATGCCGCCGAACTTGACCCCGGAGAACGGGATGATGAGCGCCACGAGGACCACCACGACGGGCACCGCCACCGCCACCGGGTGCTTCATCGAGAAGTCGGCGACCCGGCCGAACAGCCCGTTCTCCACCTGCTCGCGGGCGCGGTGCCGCTGCAGGCGCTTGATGCCGAGCATGTCGACGCGGTGCCCCAACATCACCAGCACCGCCGGGAGCAGCGTCACCGACAGCAGCGCGGCCAGGATGACGGCGGCGATCGCCCCATAGGCCACCGACTTGAGGAAGTCCTGCGGGAAGATCAGCAGCCCGGACAGGGTCACGCCCACCATGACGGCCGAGAACACCACGGTGCGGCCGGCGGTGGCCACGGCTCTGCGTACGGCGACGACCGGTGGGTACCCCTCGGCCATCTCCTCCCGGAACCGGCTCACCACGAACAGGCCGTAGTCGATCGCCAGCCCCAGGCCGATCAGCGTGACCACGTTCTGGGCGAACGAGTTGACCGGCACCACCAACGACAGCAGGTGCAGGGCGCCGATCGACCCGAGGATCGTCAGGATGCCCACGGCCACCGGCAGGAACGCGGCCACCACGCCACCGAACACCACGATGAGCAGGACGAACACCAGGGGCAGCGCGATGAGCTCCGCCCGGACGAGGTCGGCGTCCATGCCGTCCTGCAGCGCTCCCGCGACCGCCTGGACGCCGGCGACGTCGGTCTCGATGCCGTCGACGTCGATCCGGTTCTCGATCACCCGGAAGTTCTCGAGGATCTCCTCCTCCTCGCCCGCCAGCTGGATCGAGGCCACCGCGATGCCCTCGTCACGGTTGACCAGGGCGGGGGACTGGTTGTAGACGAAGCTGGTCACGCCGGTGACCTCGTCGGGGAACTCGTCGCGGATCGCGTCGAGCGAGGCCCGGACGGGGTCCTGGAACGCGGGATCGTCGACCGTGGTGCCCTCGGGGGCGTGATAGGTGACGACGACGTCGCCGAGCGCGTCGCGGCCGTACGCCTCCTGCTCGAGCCGCTCGGCGGTCGCCCACCCGCTCTTCGGGTCCTCGAAGCCCCCCTGACCGAAGGCGTTGCCGAACATGCTGCCGGCGACGCTGAGGGCGGCCATGACCAGGACCATGAAGAGCAGGACGGGGACGCGGCGGCGGGCGACGAACCCTCCGAGTGAGTTGAACACGGCTGCGCGCTCCTAACGCGAGTTGAGCAGGGCGGTGAGCGGCCGGAGCGGCTGCAGCCAGGCACCCTCGTCGGGCAGGTTCTCCAGGCTGACCCGGGGCAGGGGCTCCCGGAACACGCCTGGGATGTCCTCGAGGTCGAGGAATCGGATCGTGTCGTGCTGGACGGCCCAGGTGGCGTGCTCCCGGAACCCGATGACGGTGACGGGGACCTCGTCGGCGAGCTCCTCCAACGGCTCGCGGAACGCCTGGCCGTCGGCGGAGGCCACCACGACACCGGCGAGCCTGCCGGACTCGGCGCGCCGGTCGATGTGCTCGAGCATGTCGTCGTCGACATCGGAGTCTTCGCTGGTCTTGGGCTTGGCGAAGACGGCGAAGCCGACGTTGCGCAGGGCCTCGACCCAGGGGCGGACGTTGTCCGAGGTGCCCGGGACGATGTTGGTGAAGACGGTCGCCTCGGCCTCGAGGGTGTCGTTGGTGGTCACCGACAACTCGGCCGCGTACCCGAGCAGCCACCGCCCGAGCGCGTCGAAACGGGGACGGTACACGGCCGTGGGACGGCCGCCGAGGATCGAGCCCAGGCCCATGTCCACGTTGGGGGCGTCCCAGACGAGCAGCACCAGGCCCGGGGCGTCGGGCGGCACCACGTCGGAGAGGTCGTGGGCGTCCGGTCCGTCAGGTGGGGTCATCGTCTGCTGCCTCGGTCTTCTTGTAGATACGGGGTTGTCAGTCTCTACGACGCCAGAGGAACTCGTTGATCACTCGCTCCTCCTGCAGACCCTTGCCCTCGAACTTCGTCACGGGTCTTTTCAGACTGAACGGTACGTGTCCGGCCCCGGTCGTGGCGTCGAGCCGCTCGAGTGAGGGTTCCGCGTCGCCGGTCTCGGCGATCCAGTCGGCATAGTCCGCGTGGTCGGTGGCCACGTGGAGCACACCGCCGGGACGGAGGCGCGAGGAGATCAGTTCGAACGTGCCCGACTGCAGGAGCCGCCGCTTGTGGTGGCGGGCCTTGGGCCACGGATCCGGGAAGAACACGCGCACGCCGGTCAGGCTCGACGGCGCGATCATGTTGGTCAGCACGTCCACCCCGTCGCCGCGGATCATCCGGACGTTCTCGAGCCCCTCGCGCAGGATCATCCCCAGGAGCTGGGCCAGACCCGGCTGGTAGACCTCCACCGCGATCACGTCCACGTCGGGCTCGTCGGCCGCCATCGCCGCGGTGGACGTCCCGGTCCCGGAGCCGATCTCCACGATCAGCGGCGCGACGCGACCGAACAGGGCCTGCGGGTCGACGAGGTCGTCCGCCACGTTGCGGCCGTAGGTCGGCCAGTGTTCCTCCCAGTTCCGCTGCTGCCCCGGACGCAGGGTGCCGCGCCGGAACCGGTAGGCCGTGACCCTGGGGAACAGACGCGGGTCGTGGTCGGGGGTCGCGCCGCCCCGGGTGTCGCCGTCCGGGGTGTCGCCGTGCGGGGTGTCGCCGTCCGGGGTGTCGCCGTCCGGGGTGTCGCCGTCCGCCGGTCGGGGGCTCTCGCTCTGGTTCACCCGGTCATCATCCCGTAGTCGGCGGCCCGGGTCCGAATCCGGTGGCCGGGTGGGGCGTGCGCCGGGACG
>NZ_JAALDZ010000205.1:0-1480 GCF_014145125.1 Dietzia sp. CQ4
GCCGAGGGCGCCGCTGCCGACGAACGCGGCCACGATGGCGGCCGCCACCCCGAGGAGCGTGATGACGGGCATGGCCCACCCCGTGCCCCGGGTCGCGTGGGCCCCGGTCGGGGTCGGCTCGGTCGGGGTCGGCTCGGACGGGGACGCCTCGGTCCGGTGCGGTGTCGACTGGTCCATGGTGACGACCGTAGCGGCAGTTCACCGGGGTGGCGACCCGGCGCGGGTCGCGGCGACCGGATGCACGGGACGGCGCCGACGTGCAAGGTGGGAGACATGACCACATCTACGAGCGTCACCGTCGAGCGCGTGATCGACCACTCGGCGGCCGAGATCTTCGACATCCTCACCAACCCGGAGAACCACGCCAGGCTGGACGGCTCGGGCTTCGTCCGCGGGGACTACAAGTCCGACCGGATCCAGCAGGTGGGCGACGTGTTCTCCATGGACATGGAGGGTGAGCACATGGGTGGCGAGTACCGCACCGAGAACCACGTCACCGGCTACGGCAAGGACAAGATCCTGGCGTGGCAGACCGCTCCCGCCGGCACCGAGCCCCCCGGCTGGGAGTGGGTCTGGGAGCTCGAGAACCGCGGGCCCGAGTCGACGCTGGTCCGCCTGACCTACGACTGGGGCAAGGTCACCGACAAGGAGATCCTCAAGAAGGTGTCCTTCCCGCTGGTGTCCGAGCAGCAGCTCGAGGACTCGCTGTCCAACCTCGCCGCCGCGGTGGCCGGCTGAGCAGTTCACCCCGTGGTCGTCAGCTCCCGCAGGTGGTCAGCGCCCGCAGCATCTCGCCCCAGTGGGCCAGCGGCAGGAGGTGGCCCTCACCCGCGTAGATCGTGAGCTCGGGCGCGCCCAGGTGCTCGGCCAGCCATCGCCCGTTGGCCGGTGGGGCCATCTCGTCGTCGTCGCCGTACCAGAGGTGCACGGGCGCGCGGACGTCCTCGACCCGGAAGCCCCACGGGCCGACGAAGGCCACGTTGTCCCACGCGATCGCCCCGGTGCCCTGCCGGAGCGCCTCGCGGAAGTTCACGACCAGGGCCCGCCGGGCCGCGGGGTCGGCGATCACCGCCGCGTCGCTGTTAGCCCACATCCAGTCGACCCACGGCGCGGTCTCGTCGTCCCTGACCGAGAGCATCGCGTCGAGGATCCCGGAGTTGCCGGACCGGAAGAGCTCGGCCGCGTGGGCGGGGTCCCCCGGTAAGTGGGAGAGCGCCTCGAGATCTCCCGCGGTCAGCGCCTCGCGCGCCCCGGGCATCCGATCGAACGGGGCCAGGCCGCCGGCGATTCCCACCCGCATGACGCGATCGGGCGCTGCGGCGGCGGTGGCCAGCGCGAACGCCCCTCCACCCGACCAGGCCGAGACGGCGAACCGCGCCACCCCCAGCTCGTCGGCGACCGCCAGGACGTCCCGCGCGACCCCGCCCGGGCTGATCGGCCCGGGGTCGGATAGGCCGTAACCGGGGCGATCGACGCCGAT
>NZ_JAALDZ010000206.1:0-5904 GCF_014145125.1 Dietzia sp. CQ4
CTCGAGACGCGAGCCCGGGGTGCCGTGGAAGTGGATCACCGGCTGCCCGGCGGGGTCGCCGCACTCGTGTGCGGCGATGCGCCGCCCGTCGACGCGGATCATGTGATCGGACATGCCGCCGAGCCTATGGGTCGGGAGCGCGACGCGGGACGACGGCGAGGTGAGCCATCTCACCGCAGGGCCCGGCAGTCGCGGTGTCGCACCGAACCGACCCTGTGAGCAGCGCCGATCCCCGTGGGGGTCCCGACTCCCGCCGCCCGAGCCCGACCCGGATCCCCCGGTTTCGCCGCGCGGGGGTTGCGTCGCCCCCGTACCCCGCTCGTAGGGTCGTCCGCCGTCCCCGTCGATGGTCGACGGCCGATGCTGGACACCCGATGCACGACACGAGACCTCAGGAGGTCACGAGAGATGCAGAAGAAGCTCGTCCGAACCCTGACCGGCGCGATGCTCGCAGGCGGTATCGCCGCGGGTGGAGCCTCGCTGGCGGCCCCCGCCGCCTCCGCCGCGCCCGCGAGCGCCTGGGACCAGGTGGCCCAGTGTGAGTCCGGCGGCGACTGGCACATCAACACCGGCAACGGATACTTCGGCGGTCTGCAGTTCGCCGCCCAGACGTGGAGCGGCTTCGGTGGCGGCGAGTACGCCCCGACCGCCGACCAGGCCACCCGCGAGCAGCAGATCGACATCGGCGAGCGCGTGCTCGCCGGGCAGGGGCCGGGCGCGTGGCCCAACTGTGGTGGTCCGCTGGCCTGAGCGACGTCCGCCGACGGCGCCATCGATAAGAGCGTTCCGCACACCCGCTTCTCGGGCGATGTGTGCGGGACGCTCTTGGCGATGCGGGAGCACCGATGCTCGGCGACGGGAGCATCCATCCTCGGCGATGCGGGAGCACCGATGCTCAGGCGCCCCGACCGCAGTGGCCGGCGGCGATTAGGCTCTCCAGACCGTGACCGCCGCCGAGACCGTCTACTCCGCCCTCGTGACCCGCGAGCACTCTCGCGGGACCGACCTCCCGGAGCAGGTGGAGCGCGACGTCCCCCGCAACGGCCTGCGGTTGGTGGCGGCCATCACCCTCCAGTCCTCGGGCGACCAGACGGTCAACGCGTCCACCGTGCTGCCGTGGCTGTTCCACGCCCTCGGGGTCCCCGCGGCGTTGGTCGGTCTGCTGGTGCCCATCAGGGAGTCGGGGTCGATGCTGCCCCAGGTGCTGCTCACGCCGCTCGTCCTGCGGGTCACCCACCGCAAGTGGGTCTTCGTCACGGGGGCGGGGGTGCAGGCCGCGGCGGTCGCGGTGATGGCCGGCATCGCCGCACTCGGCCACGGCACGGCCGCGGGGGTGGGGATCCTGGGCGCGTTGGTGGTGTTCTCGCTGGGGCGGTGTCTGTGCTCGATCGCCTCCAAGGACGTCCAGGGCCGCACCATCCCCTCGGGCGAGCGGGGCCAGATCATCGGGCTCGCCACCTCTGCGGCCGGGATCGTGGCCGTCACCCTGGGCCTGGCGATCCGTGCGTTCGGCGGCGACGATCTGGGCCCCGGCGACCTCGCCCTGTTGCTGGCCGGCGGCGCCGTGCTGTGGGTGCTCTCGGCGCTGGTCTACGCGCGGGTCACCGAGCCCGCGGGAGAGGCCGCCGCCGGGGCCGCCGATCACCCGGACGGCGACGGCGGCGGATCCTGGTTCGCCGAGGCGGCCCGGATGTTCCGCGAGGACCGGACGTTCCGCAGGTTCGTCACCGTGCGTGGCCTGATCCTCGTGTCGTCGCTGAGCCCGCCGTTCATCGTGTCGATGTCCGTCGCGGCGGGCACCGGGGCACTGGCCGGGCTCGGCGGGTTCATCCTCGCCTCCGGGATCGCCTCACTCGTCGGGGGGCGGATCTTCGGCCGGCTCGCCGACCGGTCCAGTCGTCGGCTCATGGCGTGGGCGGCCGCCGCCGCCTCGATCGTGGCGCTGGGTTTCGTGGTGGCCGTCTCGCTCCCCGGCGTCGACGGCTCGTCCGCGCTGGGGACCGTGTTCTTCGTGGGCGGATACTTCCTGCTCACGCTATTGCACTCCGGGGTCCGCGTGGGGCGCAAGACCTATGTCGTGGACGTGGCCGAGGGCGACCTGCGGACGACCTACGTCGCGGTCTCCAACTCGGCCATGGGGATCATCCTGCTCGTGGTGGGCGGCATCAGTTCGGTCATCGCGCTGGCGGGGGTCGAGTGGGCGCTGGTCTTCCTCGCGATCCTGGGGCTGATCGGTGCGGTGTCGGCGCTGAGAATGCCCGAGGCGTCGGCGGCCCGGTGATGCCGGGTGCGTGAACGCCCCGGAGTGTGGAAGCCTCGGGACGGACGGCGGGTGAAGCCCGCCTGTCATGACGACGACGAGGAGACGCGCCGTGCCCGATGACAATGTCACCCTCACGGATTTCCGAGCAGGCCTGCTCGATGGGAGCGAGAAGGATCTGGCCGACTACGCCGGTCAGGTCGTCCTGGTGGTCAACACCGCCAGCAAGTGCGGGTTCACCCCCCAGTACAAGGGGTTGCAGAAGCTGTACGAGGAGTACCGCGACCAGGGCTTCGTGGTGCTGGGCTTCCCGTGTGACCAGTTCGCGCACCAGGAGCCGGGCACCGACGAGGAGATCGGGTCGTTCTGCGAGCGCAACTTCGGGGTGGAGTTCCCGCTGTTCTCCAAGATCGAGGTCAACGGATCGGGCACCCACCCGCTGTACCGCTGGCTCAAGTCGCAGGAATCCGGTCTGCTGGGCGGTCGGATCTCGTGGAACTTCACCAAGTTCCTCATCGGGCGTGACGGCACCGTGGTGGGTCGGTTCGGCCCCAACCGTAAGCCGGAGGACCTGCGCAAGGCCGTCGAGGAGGCGTTGCGGGAGTCGTGAGGCCGTGCGGTGATCGGGCCGATTCAGGGTGATGCGGCTAAGGTTCTTAAGTCATCACTGAGAACTCTGGAGCCGTATGTCTGTCGCAACGCCCCGATTCGCCGCCACCGCCACCGCCGGGGCGCTGGCCCTCGCCCTGACCCTCGGTTCGGTCGCCCCGGCCGGAGCGCAGCTCGGCAGCATCGACCCGACCACGTTGGGGCCGGACGATCTGGAGACCATCATCGAGGCAGTGGGTTCCGTCCCTCTGGGCTCGACCGCCGGTTCGCTCGGGTCGGTGGGTTCCGCGGACATCCCGCTCGGTGAGGGATCCTCTGCCCCCATCGGGACGCCCTCCCCGGTCGATCCGAGCATCACCGAGACCGAGTTCCGGGGAGTCGAGCGCACGCGGGGGGAGTATCAGTACTGGATCGTCGCCTCGGAATCGATGCAGCGCGAGATCACCGTCGAGGTGGTCCCGTCCCGGGGTGAGGGCGCCGCTCCGGTGCTCTACATGCTCGACGGCGTCGGCGCCCCGGTGAGTAGCACCGGGTGGAACCACCAGGGCCAGATCGCGGATCGGCTCGCGGACGAGGACGTGCACGTGGTCAATCCCGCCGGCGCGTTCGCCTCGTACTACACCGACTGGGAGCAGCCGGACCCGGTCCTGGGCAACAACAAGTGGGAGACCTTCCTCACCGAGGAGCTGCCGGGCGTCGTGGCCGAGCAGCTCGAGACGAGCGGCAGGAACGGGATCGGGGGGATCTCGATGGGCGGCCAGGCGGCCATGCACCTGGCCGCCACGCACCCCGGGCTCTACGACGCCGTGATGTCCTTCAGCGGCTACTACTCCACGATGGACGCGCTCGGTTACCAGACCGTCCGGCTCAGCGTGGAGACCCGCGGTGGCCAGGTGGACAACATGTGGGGTCCGCACCGAAGCGGGCGCTGGGCGGAGAACGACACCATCTCTCACCCGGAGGGACTGCGTGGCAAGGCCGTCTACTTCTCGTCCGGCAGTGGCGAGATCGGCCCGGAGGACCTGCAGGAGTACGGCGGCGGCGCGGACGTCCAGAACCTGCTCATCGGACTGGTCCTGGAGAAGGGCGTGCGCGAGGGCGCCGAGGCCTTCGAGAGGGCGCTCGACCGCGCGAACGTCGACCACCGGGTGGACTACTCCGACACGGGGCTGCACAACTGGCCGAACTTCCTCAAGAACTTCGAGGCCGGCTGGGAGCACATCAAGCCCGCTCTCGAGGACTGACCCCCGCCCCAGCGCCCTCGCGATCGCCCCATGTTCGCCCCGGCGCCCTCGCGCTCGCTCCCGTCATCCATAAGACCGTTCCGCGCACCCCCTTCTCGGGCGATGTGTGCGGAACGCTCTTTTCGTTGGCCCGGGCCCGGGCCGGGCTCACGCGGGCAGCGGGGTCCGCGCCGGAGTGCCGGGCTGCCGGTGGAGGCCGGCACGCCGCTCGAGGTACCCGGCGATCCTGCCGATCGCGCTCTCGAGCACCTCGGCGTCGGGCAGGCACACGATCCGGAAGTGGTCCGGCTCGGGCCAGTTGAAGCCGGTCCCGTGGGTCACCAGGACGTGCTCGGAGCGCAGTAGGTCCAGCACCAGTTCCTCGTCGCTGCCGATGCCGAACCTCTCGGTGTCCAACCGGGGGAAGCAGTAGAGCGCACCGCGGGGCGCCACGCAGCTCACGCCCGGGATGGCGTTGAGGCGCTCGGTCGCCAGTGCGAGTTGTCGCTCGATCCGGCCGTCGGGGTCGATCACGTCGGCACCCCACGGTGAGTCCTCGGCCAGCGCGACCGGGATCGCGTACTGGCCCGGGACGTTGGGGCACACCCGCATGTTGGCCAGCAGGGTGAGCCCTTCGAGCAGGTCCTGCGCCCGCTCGAGGGGCCCGGTCGCGGCGACCCAGCCGGCCCGGTATCCGCACACCCGGTACGCCTTGGACAGGCCGCCGAAGGTCAGGCAGAGCACGTCGTCACCGGCGGCCAGCGCCGCGTGGTGATGGCGGGCGCCCGAGAAGATCACCTTCTCGTAGATCTCGTCGCTGAGCAGGACGAGCCCGTGCCGACGGGCGATGTCGACCATCCCCCGGACGGTCTCGGCACTGTAGACGGCGCCGGTCGGGTTGTTGGGGTTGATCACCACCAGCGCGGTCGTCCGCGGCGTGATCTTGGACTCGATGTCCGCCAGCGAGGGGTTCCAGCCGTCGGACTCGTCCGCCAGGTAGTGCACGGGCACGCCACCGGTGAGGTTCACCGCGCCGGTCCAGGTGGGGTAGTCCGGTGCCGGGACCAGGATCTCGTCGCCCGGATCGACCATCGCCTGCAGGACCAGAGTGATGAGCTCGCTCACCCCGTTGCCCAGGAACACGTCCTCGGCGCGGATCCCGGGCACCCCCCAGCGCCGGTAGTGCTCGGCCACCGCCGCCCGTGCCTGCGGGATGCCCCGCGAATCCGAGTAGGCCTGGCCCGTGCCGAGCTCGCGGGCCACGGCATCCACGATCTCGGGCCGGGCCTCGAGACCGAACGGGTGCATGTTCCCCAGGTTCAGTCGCAGGATGTCGTGGCCCTCGGATTCCAGCCGCATGGCCTCGGTGAGGATCGGACCGCGGACGTCGTAGCGCACGTCGCGGAGGCGTCGGGATTGGCGGTAGATCTGCATGTGGACCATCACATCGCCAAAGTGGACTGGCGGAAAGGTCCACTTATCGCAGACCCGTGAGACCACTTTCCGGCCTCGCGCGCCTAGGCTGAGCGCATGGCCCGCACCGCCCGTCCCGGATCCCTGGTCCTGGGCGAGGTCTCGGGCACGGCGGATCTGGTGGACGCGATCATCGACCTGATCTCCGACGGTTCCCTGGCCGACGGCGACAGGCTGCCCTCCACGCGCGCGCTCGCCGAGCAGACCGGGCTCTCCCGCGGCACCGTGGTCCGGGGGTTCGACGAACTCTCGGCCGCCGGCTTCATCGACTCCGTCCAGGGCTCGGGCACCCGGGTCGCCGCCGGGGCGGGTCAGGCGGCACGCGCCGGGGCGCGGACG
>NZ_JAALDZ010000207.1:0-2007 GCF_014145125.1 Dietzia sp. CQ4
CGCCGCGATCAGCGGCGGGCCGGTGACCCGGTGCATCAGGAGATCTCGGAGATGGCGGTCAGGAGCTGCTCGCGGAAGGCGTCGGGCACGGGGATGTAGCCTTCGTCCTCGAGCTGTGCCTGGACGTCCTCGGCCACCGCGATGTTGAGGAACGACCGGACGGCCGCGGCGGTCTCCGGATCCGCGTACGAGGAGCAGACGATCTCGTAGGTGGGGAGGATGATGGGGTAGGCGCCCGCGGCCTCGGGGACGTAGAACGACGAGGTGTCGATGACGAGGTCGTTGGTGCCCTCGTTCTGGAGCCGCGCCGAGTCGATGGTCACACCCGAGGTCTCGGCGTTGAGCTCGACGCCCTCCGGGTCCGCCGGGGTGATGACCTTGACCATCGAGAGGTCCTGGTTCTTCGCGTACGACCACTCGGTGTACGTGATGGTCCCCGGGGTCTGCCCGATGGCACCCGAGACGCCCTCGTTGCCGCGGGCGCCCTCGCCGACACCACCGGTGAAGGTCTTGCCGGCGCCCTGCGTCCACGCACCCTCCGACGCCGCCTCCAGGTACTTCTGGAAGTTGTCGGTCGTGCCGGACTCGTCCGACCGGAAGATCACGGTGATGGGCTCGTCCGGGAGGTCCGTGCCCTCGTTCTCCTCGGCGATCGCCGGGTCGTTCCACGTGGTGATCTCACCGTTGAAGATCTTGGCGAGGGTGGGGCCGGAGAGCTTCAACTCGACGCCGTCGAGGTTGTAGGCCACGGCGATCGGGCCGAAGACGGCGGGGATGTTCCACGCCTCGGAGTCGCACCGCTCCTCGGCCGCCGCGTAGTCGGCATCCTTGAGCGGGGAATCGGATCCACCGAAGTCCGTGATCCCGCCGGTGAACTCGCTCACGCCGGCGCCGGAGCCGTTGGAGTTGTAGTTCAGCGTCTGACCCTCGCAGCTCATGGCGTAGGAGTTGGCGAAGATCGTCATGGCGTTGTTCTGGGCGGAGGACCCCGACGCGGTCAGGGTCTCCTTGCCCGCGCATTCCGCGTCGGAGACACTCTGCGCCGCGGTGTCACCGCTTCCGGTGTTGTCATCCGAGCAGGCGGCGAGCCCGACCGCCGTGAGGGCGGTGAGGCCGAGAAGAGCACCGGTGCGCTTGAGGTTCACTGAATCTCCTTGGTTCGTCCGGCGGATAGCCCCCCGAACACGTCTTTGGCGACTGCAACACAAAGCCGGGCCGATACCGAGACCCGACGAGCACAGAACCTAAGGGTCCGATATGAACGGTCTCGCCGGTCGAGATGAACGAGAGATGAACTCAGTGGATGCGTCACGGTTATGACCTCCCGGGGGATTCGTACGGCGCCCCCACCTGGGGTGATCGCCGACCTCCGAGGTCCCGGACGGGGGTCTCACGCCGAGGCGTAGGTCACATCGCGGTGCTCGACGGTGAAACCGAGCTTCTCGTAGGTCCGGATCGCCGCCGCGTTGTCACCCTCCACGTAGAGGACGACCGACTCCGCACCCACCGGACCCTCCAGGTGAGCTACCCCCAGCGAGGTGAGCAGCCCTCCGAGCCCGCGCCCCTGGTCGGACGGGTCGACCGCCACGACGTAGACCTCGCCCTCCACGGGGGAACCGGGCTCGCTCACCGTCTTGGTCCAGTGGAAGCCCGCGAGCCGGGGCACCGGACCCGTGGTGTCGACGGCCAGGAAGATCGCCCCGGGGTCCACCCACTCCACAGCCAGTCGCTCATCGAGCAGGGCGCGGGTCCATCCGCCCTGCTCCGGGTGCCACGAGAACGCGGCGTTGTTGACGCGGAGGAACTCCTCGCGGGCGTCCAGTCCGGGCCATCGGGTGCCGCCCTCCGAGGCCGCCTCGGCGAGTGTGCCAGTCTCGATCCCCGCAGCGGGCCGCGTGGCGGGTGACGCGGAGCCCGCGGGGGCGCGCCGGCGCATCTTGAGCAGCTCACGGGTACGGACCAGCCCTGCCGAGCCGGCGAGTGCACGCGCGGCCGGCAGGTCACCGT
>NZ_JAALDZ010000208.1:0-4886 GCF_014145125.1 Dietzia sp. CQ4
CAAGCCGGAGCGGCATCTCGCCCGGTTGGGGAGGTCGGCCGCCGCTCTCGGTCTCACCGGGCCGACGGCCGGGGAATGGGGTGCGGGGATCGCGCTGGCCGCGCGGGAATGGGGCCCGGACTCCGAGGCGATGGTGCGGCTGGTGCTGTCCCGTGGCCCCGAGCGCGGGGGCCCGGAGACGGCCTACATCACCGTCGCCCCGGTCGGTCCACACGCGGTGCGAGCCCGCGCGGAGGGCATCGCGGTGACCGTGCTGGGCAGGGGGTTCCCGGCGGACTTCGCCGCGTCGGCGCCCTGGATGCTGCTGGGCGCCAAGACCCTGTCCTACGCGGCCAACATGGCCGCCCTGCGCCACGCGGCCGCCGACGGGTACGACGACGTGGTGTACCTGTCCTCCGAGGGAGAGGTTCTCGAGGGCCCCCGGTCGACGATCCTCATCGCCCGATCAGGTGAACTCGTCAGTCCCCCGGCGGAGGTCGGGATCCTCGAGGGCACCACGCTCGGGGCGCTGGCCGAGGTCGCGGAGCGGGAGGGTGTACCGGTCCGCCGCGAACGGCTCCTGCTGTCGGATCTGCTCACGGCCGACGCCGTGTGGTTGCTCTCCTCGGTCACCCTCGCCGCCCGGGTCCGCCGGATCGACGACGTGACGCTGGACGGGGCGTATCCCGGGGTCGACGTCGCCGGGATGGTCGACCGGGCGGTCGGGCGGGCCTGACGTCCCGTGCGGGACATCGGCCGACACCCGTCGCCGGTCCGAAGGCCGACGCGGACCCCGGGTCGGTAGGCCGACGCCGGGCGCGGTCAGCCGTCGACGGGCGCGGTCAGCCGGCGACGCGCCGCAGGCGCGCCGACATGTGCGGGACCAGGCCCTTCTCCGGGTGGACGCGCTCCTCGACCCACCCCAGGTCGCCGCCCTCGACGATCCCGTAGATGCGCTTGGCGCCGCCACGCTCCGGGCCGGTGGGGGAGGCGAGCACGACGTCGGTCGCCATCTCCCACGCGGCCTGGTTGATCGGCGCCCCGTAGTACATCTCGATGACCCCGGAGGCGTGCGCCACCAGGAACTCGAGCTGGTCGTCCGCGGAGATCCGCCAGAACCCCGACTCGCGGTAGGCGGCGTCGTCGACCGCCCCGCCCGTGTCGAACGTCCAGGCGCGGGAACTCCAGCTCAGGTAGTTCTCCCCGTCGTGGGAGACGACGATCTGCTGGCCGAAGCGGTGCTCGCCCCGGTCGGCGGTGTCCGCCTCGCCCTCGCCCTCCCAGACCCCCACCAGGGGGAGCAGGGCGAGAAGGCCCGGGTGCAGGTCAGGACCGAACCGGAGGTTGGCCGTGTCCCCCGGGACCGGGAGGTCGGAGAACGCCGGGATGTTCCGACCCGCGGTCTGTTCGGATCGCTGCGCCGCGGCATCGACCGCCGCGTTCGCGGACCCGCGGATGACCGAGCCGCCGTCTCCCCCCTCGGGGGTGGACGACGTGGGGTCGACCGCGCCGGTGTGGCCGCCGTCCGTCACGACTCGTCGGTGACCGTGCGGTACACGATGTAGCAGGTGACCCATGTGATGGCCAGCGTGCAGAGGACGAGGAGGATCTCGAAGAAGAGCACCATGGTCTAATCCTAACCCCGAGGGTGTCAGCCGAGTGAGATGCGGGCGTCGATCGAGTGGATCAGGCAGTCCTCGGGGGGTACCACGAAGTCCTCGCTGACCCGTGCCCTGAGCCCCACCACGGTCACGAGGGTGAAGTCCGCGTGCACGACGCCCTCGCGTCCCGGCGGATCGACGGTGATCAGGATGTCGCGCACCTCCCGGATGGTCGAGTACTGCAGGTGCAGGTGCAGGTCCCACTTGAGGTGGTCGGCGCCGAACCCGGTCCTGAGCCCGTTCTCCCGCCGGACGCAGTCCGGCGCGAAGGGCACCCGGAACGCGGCCGCGGGCAGCGTGAGCGCGGTGAGGTACATCCGCACCGCCGCCTCGCGCTCCGCGGGGGAGTACGGGCCGGGGTGGTCCGGGACCTGGGGGACCGCGCCCCGTCGCTGGTCGACGCCGACGATGACGGCGGAGGCCACGGAGGCGCCGACGGCGACGACGGAGGCGCGTGCGGCCAGTCCGAACGCTCGGGAGAGAAGTGACATGCCCCAGAGATTAGCGAGTCGATCGCCCGAGCGGGGCGAGGAGGATCCTCACCGCTCGACCGGGACACCGATCAGTGAGCCGTACTCCACCCAGCTGCCGTCGTAGTTGACCACGTCGGGCTGGTCGAGGAGCTCGTGGAGGACGAACCAGGTGTGGCTGGAGCGCTCACCGATCCGGCAGTAGGTCACCACGCGGCGACCGGGTTCGTCGAGGAAGTCCGCGTAGATCTCGCGGAGGTCGGCGTCGGTGCGGAAGGTGCCGTCGCGGGTCACGGCGCGGTTCCAGGGGATGCTCACGGCGCCCGGGATGTGTCCGCGTTGACGCCCGCCCTCCTGGGGTAGCCCGGCCGGCGCCGCGAGCCTGCCGGTGTACTCGTCGACCGAGCGGACGTCCACGAGCGCGTCGCTGCCCAGCCCCGCGAGGACGTCGTCGCGGAACGCGCGGATCGACAGATCCTGCGGGTCGGCCACGTAAGCGGTCACCGGTCGCCGGGGTACATCGGTGTCGAGAGATAGTCCGTCGCGCTCCCACCGCATGCGACCGCCGTCGAGCAGCCGCACGTCGGCGTGGCCGTAGAGGCGCAGATACCAGTAGGCGTAGGCGGCGAACCAGTTGTGGTTGCCGCCGTACACCACGACCGTGTGATCGCGGGTGATCCCGCGTTCGGACATGAGTTCGCCGAACCTCTCGCGGCCCACGAGGTCCCGCGTGTACTCCTCCTGCAACTCCGTGCGCCAGTTCAGCGCGACGGCCCCGGGGATGTGGCCGTCGGTGTGATACGCCGACACGTCCTCGTCGACCTCGAGGAAGACCACCGAGTCATCGTCGAGGCGCGATTCGGCCCAGCGGGTGCTGACCAGTACGTCGTCGCGACTCATATCGGGGAGTCTAGTGGTCCGGTCGGGCCAGGTCGCCGAGCGGCGTAGCGCCCGGGCCGGCCGTACCGCCGGCGGTGATCGTCCCACCCCGCACGGTGAGGGTCTCCACCGCGATCCCGAGGGGGAGGACGTCCGGGGAGAGGGTCAGCGCGGTCCGTCGCAACGCGAGGTCGGGGTCCTGGTCGGGGAGTCCGGAGGGTCCCGTCGCTGGCTCGACCGGGACGAGGTGCGCGCCGGACTCGTCGACGACCAGGTCGACGATCGCCGACACGCGGGTGTCGGTCCCCGCCAGGGTCCCGGTGACGCGGGCCCGGTGCTCGACCCCCCCGGCGAGGCTCGGGTCGTCGGCGCCGCCGACCAGGACGTCCCGCATCCCCAGGGCGGGGCCGAGCGAGTCTCCGGTGATCTGGACGGAGACGGTGACCGCACCCGCGGTCATGTCGGCGGACCGGTCCTCCGGCACGGACAGATCGGTGACGGCCGCCTCCACGGCCACCGGACCGAGACCCGGGCGGGTGACACCCTCGATGCGGATCGACGCCGACGCCAGTGTCCCGGGCCCCGCCCACCGTGTCGACGGGCCCCCACCGATCATCACCGACGGGGCCGCGACCCCCGGGGTCGCCGGGCGGATCCGGTTGGACACGTCCGCCTCCACCATGGAGGCGTTGACGGAGTCCACGGTGAAGGCGCCGACCACCACGACGGCCAGGGCGGCGGTCGCCACCGTGACACTGCGACGGGCTCTCATGGGGTTCAGGTCTACTCCGATCGTCGGAACTGGGGGACGGGTCGCTAGTATCGTCTGGGCGCCCGGACGAGGAGGAAGCGACACATGGACGTAGTGCTCCTCACGACTGAAGCCGACCCCGAGGCGGTGGTCCCCGCGCTGTCGCTCCTGCCGCATTCGGTCAGGCTGCTGCCGGCCCTCGCCTCCTCCGTGGCCGAGCTGTCGGGGGCCGCGCTCGCCGTCGTCGACGCGCGGAGTGATCTCGCGGCGTCCCGCGCGCTCTGCCGCCTCCTGTCGGGAAGCGCGGACATCTCCGTCATCGCGGTGGTCTCGGAGGGCGGGCTCATCGCGGTCAGCGGGGACTGGGGTCTCGACGACATCATCCTGCCGACCACGGGACCGGCGGAGGTGGACGCCCGGTTCAGGCTCTCCGCCGCCCGTCACTCCGCGCAGGGGGAGTCCGACGGCGGGTTGCTCACGGTGGGCGAGCTCGTGATCGACGAGGAGACCTACGTCGCCCGGGTGAAGGGGCGACCCCTGGACCTGACCTACAAGGAGTTCGAGCTCCTCAAGCACCTGTGTCAACACCCCGGACGCGTGTTCTCCCGCGCCCAGCTCCTCCAGGAGGTCTGGGGATACGACTTCTTCGGCGGAACCCGGACGGTCGACGTCCACGTCCGACGGCTGCGGGCCAAGCTGGGGCCCGACCACGAGTCCCTCATCGGAACCGTGCGTAACGTCGGGTACAAAGCGGTCCGGCCGACCGACCGCAGGGAGGACGGGGGAGACGCATGACCGCCATCGAGCACGCGGTGGACGACGAGACGGCCGCGCTGATCGAGGCCGTCGCCCGGGACGCCGCGGCCGAGGACGGGGTGGCACCGCTCGGCGAGCAGCCTCTGCGGTCGCTCCGGTCGGGCGACGAGCAGGCCGTCCGCCATCTCCTGGTCCGCGGAGACGAGGGTGAGGTCGCCGGCTACGCCCAGCTCGACGGCAGCGGCGGGGAGGCGACCGCCGAGATGGTCGTGGCCCCCGGGCGCCGTCGACGCGGGGTCGGGTCGGAGCTGGTCCGCGCGGTGTTCGACCTCGAGCCCTCCGCCGCGGTGTGGGCGCACGGTGACCTGCCGGCCGCGCGTGCACTCGCCG
>NZ_JAALDZ010000209.1:0-1766 GCF_014145125.1 Dietzia sp. CQ4
CGAAGTAGACGATGTTGATGAGCGCGGTGTAGACGAGGTAGGCGGGCACGGGAGGGACGAGCCCCGACGAGCGGTCGGTGTCATCGAGGGAGTCGAGGATCTGCTGCATCCCCGATCCCAGCGCGAGGTACCAGATCATCCACACCACGAGGGCGGCGGTGATCCCCACCGCCACACCGACCAGAGCCCTGCGGTCGCGGGCCCATGCCACCGCGGAGTAGACGGCGATGAAGTACAGCACCTGCTGGGAGACCTGCCCCATCACCAGCGGCATGACGCTGCCGATGATGAGCAGATGCGCGGTCGCGCCGAGGCCGGTCAGGAGCGGGAGTCGGCGGCGGATGGCGAGCAGGGCCGCCGCGCTCGCCATCGCCGCGTACTGGGCCCACAGCGGAGCGCTCTCGCCGCCCAACACGCCCATGCTCCGCAGGATCTCCAGTCCCACGGCCGAGCAGGCGAACATGGCCAGGGCGAGGACCGCGTCGGCCCGGAGGTAGTTCTCCGGCAACGGTCGGGTCCATGCGTCCTCGGCGTCGAAGAGGCGGTTCAGGCGGGCCCACACGACAGCCGAGCCTATCCGCTCACGGTCCGGCCGGTGGCGCGGCGCCGCAGCGGCGGCCGCCCGGGTCGGTCACGGCTGGTCGGGGTGTTCCCCGATGGTCTCGACCGGCAGGTCCACGACGAACCGCGCTCCGCCCGCGGGGGAGTCCTCGACCCGGACCGATCCCCCGTGGGAGCGGGTGATCTCGGCGACGATCGCCAGCCCCAGGCCGGACCCCCCGGTGCCGCGGGCGCGGTCGGCGTCGAGTCGGGCGAAGCGGTCGAACACCGTGTCACGCTGCTCGGGTGGCACCCCCTCGCCGTCGTCGTCGACGGTGATCACGGCGCGCGGTCCCGCGGGGTCCGTGCGATCCACGGTGAGCCCGATCATCACGGCCTCACGGGCGTGCCGCCGCGCGTTGTCGACGAGGTTGCGCACGACCCGCAGCAGGGCGTCGGGGTCGCCGACCAGTCGGGCGGGTTCCACCGCGCCGGTGACCTCGAGTCCGCCCAGTCCACGGAGCCGCCCGACCTCGGAGAGGACGATGTCGTCGAGGTCCACGTCCTCGCGACGCAGCGGGACACCCCGCTCGTCGTTCTTGGCCAGCAGGAGGAGATCCTCGACCATCGACCGCATCCGCTGGACCTCGGGCAGCAGGAGGTCGTCCACGGTCTCCACGTCGACCGGGGTGCCGGAGGTCGAGGACAGCTCCAACAGCGTCGACAGCGTGGACAGGGGGCTGCGTAACTCGTGCGAGGCATCGCCCACGAAGGCCACCTGGGCGGTCCTCGCGGCGTCCAGGCGGGCGAGCATCGCGTTCATCGTGCGGGCCAGTCGCGCGATCTCGTCCTCCGCCTCGGGCACCGGCACCCGCTCGCCCCGCCCCGAGGCGGAGATCTCGGCCACCCGCGACCGGATCGATTCCACCGGCCGCAGCACGCGGCCCATCGCGTAGTGCACGAACACCGCGGTCGCCAGTCCGGCCACGGGCACGAAGGACAGGAACAGGATCGCGCCCGCCGCGAGCACGGTGTCGTACCGGTCGGTGTCCGTGCCCACCTCGACGGCGAACGTCACGCCGCCCAGGTCCACCCCGACCGACGTCACCCGCAGGTCCGCCCCGCTGGGCGACTCCAGCTGGTGCCGGGTGATCTCCCCGGCCACGGGCGCGGGCACCGGGGGCACGTCCTCGAGTCCGCGGGTGACCTGGGCGGCGAGCAGCCGG
>NZ_JAALDZ010000020.1:0-1800 GCF_014145125.1 Dietzia sp. CQ4
GGGCCCCCGCCACGTCGACCGCCCGACCCCGGTCCACCGTGTCGATCGCGCTGTGCGCGGCGGTGCGCAGCAGCAGCCACGCGCCCCCCGCCGCGGCGGCCAGCACCAGGATGACGATCGCGGTGGCGATCACGGTGGTGGCCGTGCGGATCGGCCAGCGTCGGGGCGTCGCGAGAACCTCGCTGCTCAGGGGTGCTGTCCGGGGGGGCTCTGCTCGTGGGGGCACGGCTCCATTGTGCGGCCACGTGGGCCCGACGGGCAGGACTGGAACACGTGTTAGCGTCGCGAGATGAGGGAATCGACGCACCACGGCCCGGAACCCCGGCTGGGACTGACCTTCAGTCCGAACGGGGACGGCACCGTGAGTTGGCACCAGCCGGTCGCCGACCAGTTCGTGGACCCGTCCGGGCGCTTCGCCACGGGGGCCCTGGCGGTGTTGGTCGACTCCGGTCTCGGGGCCGAGAACCACCGCCGTCGTCCCGAGGGGATGTGGACCGTGACCACCGAGCTCCGCCTGGATCTGCTGGCGCGCCCCCGTGAGGGGTCGACCGGCCTGGGCGTGCGCACGGACCACCTGGGCGACGACGGACACTGCCTCACCACGCGGGGCGACGTCCTCGATGACGACGGCGGGGTGGTCGCCGCGGGACTGGTCAAGTCGATGGAGATCGCGGGGGTCGTGGACCCGGATGACTACGACGACGAGCCGCCGTGGCCCTCGGCACTGGCACCGGGGACGCTGGCCGAGGTGTTGTGCCTGACGCTGGACCACCACGATGACGGCCCGGGGGGCACCCGGGCGGTGGAGGCCGTGATCGCCCCCGAACCGGCGCTGGCCAACCCGCTGGGAAACCTGCACGGCGGGGTCTTCGCCGCCGTCGCGGAGGTGGCCGGTGCGGCGGTGTTCCCGCACGAACGAGAGGTCAGTTCGTCCTCGCTCGACGTGCGATACGTGCGGCAGATCCCGCTCGTCGGCCCGGTCACGGTGCGCGCCGAGGCACTCCATGACGGTCGGAGCTGGGGGATCGCGCAGGCGGTCACCCGGGACGCCCGCGGCCGGGTGTGCGCGGTGGCGTCGGTCACTGTCTACGGCAGGCGGTAGATTGTTGCTGTGTCACTCAAGTACGGTCGTGGTGTCCACGACATCGATCGACGGAGGAGACGCTAGTGAAGATCGGCATCATCCTGGGCAGTATCCGCGACGAGCGGGGAGGCGCGGCCGTGGCCGACTGGGTCACCGCGGAGGCGGCGTCGCGGGAGCTCGCCACCTACGACCTGGTCGACCTCAAGTCCTTCGACGTCCCGCTCCTCACCTCGGCCACCGTGCCGGGTGCCGCGAACAAGCAGTACGACGACGAGCGGGTCACCCGGTGGAGTGAGGCGATCGATTCCTACGACGCCTTCATCTTCGTGACCCCCGAGTACAACCACGGCGTTCCCGGCGCCCTGAAGAACGCCTTCGACTCACTCGGCGACGAGTGGGCGGACAAGCCGGTCGCCTTTGTCTCCTACGGCGCCGAGGGCGGCGTACGCGCCGTGGAGCAGTGGCGCCAGATCGTCGCGAACTTCCGGATGTTCGGGGTCCGTCAGCAGGTGTCGCTGAGCCTGTTCACCGAGTTCGGCCCGGAGGGTCTCCAGCCGAACGACCGGCGCGCGGGGGAGATCTCCACCCTCTTCGACCAGCTCGAGGACGCGGTCCGTCGGTTCGCGCCGATCCCCGCGGGCAGCGCCTAGGGCTCGACGCGCCCGACTCTCGACGGGTCAACGGCCGCCGGCCCGCCTCCACATGGAGGCGGGCCG
>NZ_JAALDZ010000210.1:0-6049 GCF_014145125.1 Dietzia sp. CQ4
CGGCCCCAGGAGGCCGGCGCGGTCGGGGCGCTCCCGCCCGCGCCGGCCCGGGACTACCGCGGGGCGGAGTGCGCCCGATCACCCAGGGCCGAGGTGAACGCCCACGCATCGCGGACGATCGTGTGCAGGTCGGTCCGGGTGGGGGTCCACCCCAACTCGGTCATCGCCTTCTCGCTGGAGGCCACCAGGACTGCGGGGTCGCCGGCGCGCCGCGGTGCGACCACGTCCGGGATCGAGTGCCCGGTGACCTCGCGGCACACGTCGATCACCTCGCGGACGGAGAAGCCCTCCCCGCTGCCGAGGTTGAGTACACGGTGTACGCCGGGTCGGTTGGACTCCAGGGCCAGTAGGTGCGCGTCGGCGAGGTCGGCGACGTGGATGTAGTCGCGGACGCATGTCCCGTCCGGGGTGGGCCAGTCGTCGCCGAAGACCTTGATGTCGGATCGGTGTCCCAGGGCCACCTGCAGGACCAGCGGGATGAGGTGGGTCTCGACGACCCGGTTCTCTCCCACCGGACCGTGGGCGCCGGCCACGTTGAAGTAGCGCAGACTCGTGGCGGCGAGCCCGTGGGCCACCGCATACGAGGTGATGGCGTGATCGATCGCCAGTTTCGTGGCGCCGTAGGTGTTGGTGGGCCGGGTGGGCATGTCCTCGGTGATCGGGATCTGCTCCGGCTCGCCGTAGGTCGCCGCGGTGGACGAGAAGACGAGGTTGGTGACGTCGGCGGCGCGCATCGCGTCGAGGAGCGCGAGGGAGGTCACGACGTTGCCCTGCCAGTACTCCGCGGGCTTCTCCACCGACTCCCCGACGAGGGACCGGGCGGCGAAGTGCAGGACCCCGTCGAATCCCGGGTCCAGGACCTCGCCCGCCAGCGCGGCGACATCGCCCTCGATGAACGTCGCCTCCGCGGGGACGCCCGACCGGTTGCCGGTGGAGAGGTCGTCCAGGACCACGACCTCGTGTCCGCGCTCGACGAGCACGGTCGCGCAGACCCCGCCGACGTATCCCGCCCCACCGGTGACGAGGAGCTTCACGGGAGGATCTCGACCTGGATCGCGTGCGCGTGGTCGCCGTCGAGTTCCACGGTGTGACCGTCACCGGAGTCGAGTTCGACGAGGTGGCCCCGCCGGGTCGCGGTCACGGTCCGCAGTGGTTCCACACCGTGCGCGCGGAGCTCGGAGATGAGGTCGGTGTCGATCTGGACGTTCTCGCCGATCGCCTGGATCCGGACGCTGTGCGGGATGTCCGTGTCCAGCGCCGACAGGCGGGTGAACGCGCGATCGTTGGCCATCTGGGAGGTGTAGCCGATCCGGTCGAGCCCTGGAATGGGGTTGCCGTACGGTGACGTCCTCGGATCGTCGAGGACCTCGATGAGGCGGCGCTCCACGTCGTCACTCATGACGTGCTCCCATCGACACGCCTCGGCGTGGACCTTCTCCAGTTCCAACCCGATCACATCGACGAGCAGTCGCTCCGCGAGCCGGTGCTTACGCATCACGTCCACGGCCAGATCCCGGCCGGTCGTCGTGAGCTGGAGGTGACGGTCGGGCGCCACGTGTACGAGGCCGTCGCGTTCCATCCGCGCGACCGTCTGGCTCACGGTCGGACCGCTCTGCTCGAGTCGCTCCGCGATCCTGGCCCGGAGTGGGATGACTCCCTCCTCCTCGAGCTCATAGATGGTGCGGAGGTACATCTCGGTGGTGTCCACCAGGTCTTTCACGCTGAATCCTCCACGTCGGATCGTCGCAGGTAGTCGCCCCCGGTGGTCGACGGTCCCCTCCGGGTTCACGGTCGAGACTACCGCCGGGCCTCGAACCGGGGTGGGGAGCGGGCAATCGGGGGTCGGCTCGGGTCCCGCCGCGTAGATTCGTGGGGCGCGCATCTCGGTGTTCCCACCGGATGTGGGCTGCCGGGAGCGTCCCGGTGCGAGGGGAGGACGGGGTGGCAATGGCCGGTATCCGGGACGGCGTCGCGGCCGCGGTGGTGTGGAGTCCCTCGCTGATGGAGTACCGGCACTCCGCCGATCATCCGATGAGTCCGCGCAGACTCGATCTGACCATGTCGCTGGCCACGGAACTGGGGGTCCTGCAGGGCGTCGAGATGCTGGACCCCGGGTGGGCGAGCGACGAGGAGCTGCTCCGCGTCCACACGTCCCGCTACATCGGTGCCGTCAGGGCGGCCGGCGACCTGCCGCCCGGGGAGCACTTCGGGATGAGCCACGGTCTCGGCACGGCGGACAACCCGACGTTCCCGGGCATGCACGAGGCGAGCGCCGCGGTGGCCGGAGGAACCTTGGCCGCAGCGCGGGCGATCGCCAGTGGCGCCGCGACGCGGGCGGTCTCCGTGGCCGGCGGCATGCACCACGCCATGCCCGCGGCCGCCGCCGGCTTCTGCGTCTACAACGACGCCGCGGTGGCCATCAGCTGGTTGCTCGACAACGGGTACGACCGCATCGCCTACGTGGACATCGACGTCCACCACGGGGACGGTGTCCAGGCCGCCTTCTACGAGGATCCGCGTGTGCTGACCATGTCCCTGCACCAGCACCCGGCGACCCTGTGGCCGTCGACGGGCTGGGCATCGGAGACGGGGGTGGGCCGCGCGGAGGGGACCGCGGTCAACCTGGCGTTCCTGCCGGCGGTCACCGACGGGCTGTGGATGCGCGGGTTCCACGCGGTCGTTCCCGGGGTCCTGCGGGCCTTCGAGCCACAGATCATCGTCGTGCAGGCCGGATGCGACTCGCACCGCGAGGACCCGCTCGCCGACCTGTCCCTCACGGTCGACGGGCACCGCGAGTCCTACCTCCGACTCATCGCACTGGCGGACGAGCTCTGCGAGGGGCGGATCATCGCCATCGGCGGTGGGGGCTACGAGCTGGTCCGGGTGGTCCCGCGATCGTGGACCCATCTCATCGCCGCCGTCCTCGGCGTCCCCGTGGATCCGGGGACCCGGGTACCGGAGGAGTGGAAGGCCATGGCCGCCCGGTTCACCGTTCCGGACAGGGTCCCGCAGACGATGAGTGACGGCGGAGATCCCGCGCACACGCCCTGGGAGCCCGCCGGTGCCGATCGTGGGGGAGAGGTGGACCGGACACTGGCCCGACTCGACCAGTCGATCCTCGACACCCGCCGCTCGGTGTACCCCCTGCTCGGACTCGACCCGGACGATCCCCGGGACTGACCGCACCACCCCCGCGTCGCGGGTGCCCACCATTCACGACAGTTGTCTCATGGAGGACCACGATGGCCAACCCCGGTGACGGAACGACCGACGGCGGCGCCCCCGAGGGTGACGCGCCGGTCGTCAACCCGCCAGAACACGCCTCCACCGACACGGCGGTCGACGACTATCCGGAGGGCTATCCACACGAGTGGGCGGCGGATGTCCTGGGTTCCGACGGCCGGGCGGTGCGGATCCGGCCGGTCCTGCCCAACGACTCCGAGAAGATCACCCGCTTCCACGCCAGCCTCTCCGAGCGGACCCGCTACCTGCGCTACTTCGGCTCCCACGACGTCCTGTCGGCCAAGGAACTGCAGCGGATGACCAACGTCGACTACCGCGACCGGATGGCGTTCGTCGCGGAACTGGGCGCGGAGATCATCGGGATGGCGATCTACGAGAGGCTCCCGGACTCGACGTTCGCGGAGGTGGCGTTCACCATCTCGGACCAGCACCAGGGCCGGGGGCTCGGATCGATCTTCCTCGAGCATCTCGCGGGGTCCGCCGCCGAGTGCGGGATCGACCACTTCGAGGCGGAGGTGCTCTCGGAGAACCGGTCGATGATCCAGGTGTTCCGTCGGGCGGGGTACGAGATCTCGCGCTCCTTCGATGGATCAACCCTGCATCTCGAGTTCGCGATCGACCCCACCGAGGCGTTGACCAACGTCCGTAACGCTCGCGAGACCGCGGCCGAGGCGCGCAGCCTCGCGAGGGTCCTGACCCCCGCCTCGGTGGCGGTCATCGGCGCCTCCGACCAGGTCGGCAAGATCGGCCACACGGTCCTGCGCAACCTCATCGGGAACGGGTTCTCCGGCCCGGTGTACCCGGTCAACTCCGATGCGACCTCCGTGCAGTCCGTTCGTGCCTACGCCAGCGTCCGCGACATCCCCGACCCGGTCGACCTGGCCGTGGTGGCGGTTCCGGCCGCGTCCATGTCCGAGGTGCTCGACGACTGCCTGTCCAAGGGGGTCTCGACCCTCGTCGTGATCTCGGCCGGGTTCTCCGACGTCGGCAGCGCCGGAGTGGTGTCCGAACGTCGCCTGGTGAGCGAGGCCCGCGCCCACGGGATGCGGGTGGTGGGGCCCAACGCCCTCGGGGTGATCAACACCTCCCCCGACGTCCAGCTCAACGCCACCCTCGCCGAGGTGGTCCCGGGGCCGGGTCGGGCCGGGTTCTTCTGTCAGTCGGGTGCCCTGGGGATCACGATCCTCGCCGCCGCCGCCCGCCGGGGTCTGGGACTGTCGACATTCGTCTCCGCGGGGAACCGTGCGGACGTCTCCGGCAACGATCTGCTCCAGTACTGGGATACCGACACCGGGACCGAGGTGGTCCTGCTCTACCTCGAGAGTTTCGGCAACGCCCGCAAGTTCTCGCGGATCGCGCGCCGCGTGGCCCGCAACAAGCCGGTGGTGGTGGTGCGCCGGGCCGTCGACGACCTGGAATCGGGAGTGCAGGGTCTGACCGCCTCGGCCATCCGCGGACTGTTCCGCGACTCCGGGCTCATCCAGGTGGACTCCATCACCGACATGTTCGACACGGCGACGTTGCTCGCCTATCAGCCGTTGCCGGCGGGCGGCCGTCTGGCGATCGTCGGGAACTCGACCGCCGTCGGCCGACTGGGCGGGGACTCCGCGCGGTTGCAGGGATTCACCGTGGCGCACTCGGTCGACCTGGGCGCGGGAGCGCTACCCGAGGACTTCCGGGCCGCGATCGCCGACGTGGTGGCCCGCGACGAGGTGGACTCGGTGCTGACGGTGTTCGTGCCACCGGTGGCCACCGAGCCCGATGCCTACGCCGAGGCCATCCGTGCCGCGGCGGCCGACAGTTCCAAGCCGGTGGTGAGTACCTTCCTCGCCGGCGAGGGACTGCCCGAGGGGCTCACCATCACCGACGAGTCCGGCGTGGCCTCGCGGGGTTCCATCCCGTCGTACCCGTACCCCGAGCGTGCGGTGTCGGCGCTGGTGCGCGCCCGCCGCTACGCCGAGTGGCTGGACCAGCCCGCGGAGGAGCCGGCCGAGTACGACGACATCGACCGCGCCCGCGCGCGGGATCTCGTCGATTCTCTGTGTCACTCGAACGCCGGGAACGAGTCGTTCGAACTCACCCAGGGGCAGGTCCGGAGTCTGCTGGAGTGCTACGGGGTGGGGATCGTCGACTACCGTGTGGCGGTCGGGGTGGAGCAGGCGGCCATGGCGGCCGAGGAGCTCGGGTACCCGGTGGCGGTCAAGGCGATGGGGGAGAAGTGGCGGACCCGGAGTGACCAGTCCGGGGTTCGCCTGGACCTGACCGACGCGGGGGCCGTGCGTCACGCGTTCGACGACCTCAAGGCGACCACCGGTTCCCGGGCACTCCACGTCCAGAAGATGGCCACCAAGGGGGTCGCGGTGACGATCCGGGTGGCGGACCACCCGATCTTCGGCTCGCTCATCTCCTTCGGCCTGTCCGGGATGCTCTCGGACCTCCTCGCCGATCGCGCGTTCAGCACCCTGCCGATCTCCCCCTCGGAGGCCCGGTCGCTCCTCGACCGTCCTCGGGCCGCGCCCATCCTCGACGGATATGCGGGGGACACCCCTGCCGACAAGGACGCCCTGGTGGAGCTCATGGGCCGGATGTCGTGCCTGGTGGAGGACGTCCCCGAGCTCAGACGGCTGTCTCTCGACCCCGCGCTCGCGGCCCCCGACGGTGTGTCCGTGTTGTACGCACAGGTCCATCTGGGGCCGCCCCCGCGGTTCAGCGGGGACGAGGGCCCGCGGAGACTGCGCTAGCTGTCGGTACAGCCGGCGCGGCGTGCGCGGCGGGTCGGCCCCTGCGCCGGCGCGGCTCGTCGCCC
>NZ_JAALDZ010000211.1:0-16268 GCF_014145125.1 Dietzia sp. CQ4
GTCCCGGCGCGGCGGCGCCGACGCTCGAGCTCGCTCTCCGCGCGCTCGCGACGCCGCGTGAGGCCTGCGAGGGACAGTGCGATCGTGGCGGAGCCGATCACGCCGAAGAGCGCCAGCGCGGTCCCCGCGGCGATCAGCGACCCGGTTCCCACCGTGCCGAGCACCCCGAGTTCGCCACCCGCCACGACCGGGCTGACGGCCACGACGAGTGCGACGATCGCGGCGGCCAGCCACGCGGCCTTGACCGCGTCGGCGGTGGTGCGGAACCAGTGCGCGACCGCACGGGCGAGCCCGGCCGCCACGAGCACCGTCACCAACAACAGCGCCTGCATCGACCAGTGCGGATCCGTCGTGGGCAGCGCCGCCGCGAGCGGGACCTCGGGCATCGGCCCGCGGGACACGGCGAACACACTGTACGAGGCCTCCCCGAGGTGGGCCTCCCCGCCGACCGCGAGGGTGGCCGCGGCCATGACGACGTTCGGAAGGTAGGCGATGGAGATCGCCGCGAGCGCCGCGGTGCCCGTGAGATCCTTGCCGATCTCGAGGACCGAACCGACCGGCCCCCACGCGGCCAGCAGGCCGATCAGCAGGAGGATCGCGGCGATGGCCCAGACGGCCGCCACGAACGCCGACCCGAGGTGGATCCCCCCGCGTACCCAGAGCGGCAGGATCTCGCGGAGATCCCGTCGGAAGTACAACCACACCCCCAACCCGGATCCGAACAGCGCCACCGCGGCCGTCCAGATCAGTGCCGTCGACAGGGAGGCCTCCCGCACGGCGAAGTCCGAGGCCGCGGACCCGACGAGCAGGGAGGCCAGCCCCGTCAGCAGCAACCCCGCGAGCGTCACACCCGCCACGGCGGCGGCGGCCTCGCGCGGACCGGGCTCCTCGACGTCGGCCAGCACCGCGCGGGTCTGCCGGGCAAGGACCGCCACGTAGATCAACGGCGGGAGCAGGGGCAGGAAACCCAGGGACACCGCGTCCACGGTGAGCGGCACCCGGTTGACCACCAGCCACTCCACCGCGACCACTGCGAACAGCGAGTCGAACCCCCGCGCGGTGAACACCAGGATCGCCAGCGTGACGGCAGCGAGGACCAGGACGGTGACGATGACGGGGAGCGCAGCGGCCGCCGCCGTCCAGAGCAGCGATCGGGCGCCCGCCGGGGTCCGTCTCGCGGCGGGCCGGATGACACGTGGAGGACTCACCCTGCCACCGTAGAGACCCGCCTACCCACGCCCGCCCCCGGCACGCCGCGACCCCCGCCATCCGGGGATGGGCGGGGGTCGGGGAACGCTCATTCGCGGCGGCCCGGAGGGCTGCCGCGGGCGGATCACATCGCGTCGAGGATCTCCTTGGCGAGCGCCGCGGTCGCGGACGGCGTCTTGCCGACCTTGACACCGGCGGCCTCGAGGGCGTCCTGCTTGGCCTGCGCGGTACCCGCGGAGCCCGACACGATGGCGCCGGCGTGGCCCATGGTCTTGCCCTCGGGAGCCGTGAAGCCCGCCACGTAGCCGACGACCGGTTTGGTGACGTTGGCCTTGATGTAATCGGCCGCGCGCTCCTCGGCGTCGCCGCCGATCTCGCCGATCATCACGATGACCTTGGTCTCCGGGTCGTTCTCGAAGGCCTCGATGCAGTCGATGTGCGTGGTGCCGATGATCGGGTCGCCGCCGATACCGATGGCGGTCGAGAAGCCGTAGTCGGCCAGCTCGTACATCATCTGGTAGGTCAGGGTGCCCGACTTGGACACGAGTCCGATCGGGCCCTTGCCGGCGATGTTGGCCGGCGTGATGCCGACCAGCGACTCGCCCGGCGTGATGATGCCCGGGCAGTTGGGGCCGATGATGCGGGTCTTGTTGCCCTTGGCCACGTTGTAGTTCCACGCGTCGGCGGTGTCCAGGACCGGGGCGCCCTCGGTGATGACCACGGCCAGCGGGATCTCCGCGTCGATGGCCTCGATGATGGCGTCCTTGGTGAACGGCGGCGGGACGAAGAGGATCGTCACGTCGGCACCGGTGGCCTCCATGGCCTCGGAGACGCTGCCGAACACGGGGAGCTCGACGTCGTTGCCGTCGGCGTCCTTGTGGGCCACGGTGGTGCCGGCCTTGCGGGCGTTGACGCCACCGACGACCTGGGTCCCGGCCGCGAGCATGCGGGCGGTGTGCTTGGTGCCCTCGCCGCCGGTGATGCCCTGGACGATGACCTTGCTGCCTGAGTTGAGGAAGATCGACATATCTGGTTGTTCCTACTCTTCCTACTTGGAGGCCAGCTCGGCGGCCTTGTCGGCGCCGGAGTCCATGTTGTCGGCCAGGGTCACGAGCGGGTGATTGGCGTCGGCGAGGATCTTGCGACCCTCCTCGACGTTGTTGCCGTCCAGGCGGACGACCAGCGGCTTGTTGGCCTCGTCGCCCAGCATCTCCAGGGCCTTGACGATGCCGTTGGCCACCGCGTCACAGGCGGTGATGCCGCCGAACACGTTGACGAAGACGCTCTTGACCTGCTCGTCGCCGACGATCACGTCGAGCCCGTTGGCCATGACCTCGGCCGAGGCGCCGCCGCCGATGTCGAGGAAGTTGGCGGGCTTGACGCCCCCGTGGTTCTCGCCGGCGTAGGCGACGACGTCGAGCGTGGACATGACCAGCCCGGCGCCGTTGCCGATGATGCCGACCTGACCGTCGAGCTTGACGTAGTTGAGGTCGTTCTCCGCGGCCTTCTGCTCGAGGGGATCCGTGGTGCCGGCGTCGGCGAAGTCCGCGAACATCTCCTTGTGACGGAACTCTGCGTTCTCGTCCAGGGTGACCTTGCCGTCCAGCGCGAGGATCTCGTCGTTCGGGGTACGAACGAGCGGGTTGACCTCGACGAGGGTGGCGTCCTCGTTGACGAACACCTCGTACAGCTTGGCGATGGTCACGGCGGCCGCGTCCAGCACCTCCTCGGGGAGGTGGCCGGCGGCCGCGATCTCGCGCGCCTTGGCCACGTCGACACCGACGGTGGGGTCGATGTTGATCCGCGCGAGGCGGTCCGGGGACTCCTCGGCGACCTGCTCGATCTCCACGCCACCCTCGACCGAGCACATGGCGAGGTAGTTGCGGTTGGAACGATCGAGCACGAAGGAGATGTAGTACTCCTCCGCGATGTCGCTGGCCTCGGCCACGAGGAGCTTCTTGACGATGTGGCCCTTGATGTCCAGGCCAAGGATGTCCTCGGCCCGCGCACGCGCCTCGGCGGCGTCCTCCGCCAGCTTCACGCCGCCGGCCTTGCCACGGCCTCCGACCTTGACCTGCGCCTTGACGACGACAGGCTTGCCGATCTCGGCCGCGACCTTCTCGGCCTCCTCCGCGGTATCCGCGACGCGCCCCGGGGTGGTGGGGACGTCATGCTTCGCGAAAAGAGCCTTTGCCTGGTATTCAAAGAGATCCATCAGCTCACCATCTTGACGTGGGTAGATTCGCCCGGCCCTGTTGAAAGCCGAGTCAACCCTCATCCTAAGCGGGCAGTGTGTCGCCCGTCGCACCCTGGGGGTAGACGTGTGTGTCGGGTCACAGATCACCGGGCGCGCGACGCCCCTCCCGCCACCACTCGCGGCACGGCACTCAACTCCAAGCCCCTCAATCACTGGAGTCACACCGGTGTGATCCACCCCTCCCCATCGGACGGCCCGTTACCTTGCGGCACCGTTGCCGATCCGTTACTTTGGGGGACGTCTTGATCACGGAAAGATCACAGCACGACCTCAGAGGGGAAACGCCACCGGTGAAGAACGAGTCGCAGCACGTACCACCAGCGACTCCTGTCGTCGTACCCGCCTCCGGAGCACACAGCGGAGGGCGTCACCGCCTCCCCGCTCCCCCGCACGCCCTCCGCGGTCGCGCGGCCGTCCTGGCCGTCGCCGCCGGCGCCGCGGTGTCCGCCGCCTCCGCCGGGTCCGTCATGGACTTCGCGGGCACCCACTCCGCCGAGGCCGGCGACATCGCCCTCCTCGCCAACGGTGAGGCGGCGCCGGCGACCGGTGAGTCCGACGCGCCGTCGACCTCCACCCCCGCCACTCCCTCCCTGCCCGAGCCCGTGGTCGTGTCGACCCTCGATGCGGAGTCGGAGAACGCGCAGTCGGCCATGCTCTACGCGGGCACCGAGATCAACACCCAGCGGGAGATCGCCGAGGAGCAGGCCCGGCGCCCGAAGGTCGCCCTCCCCGCCGTGGGCACCTTCACCTCGGGTTTCGGCATGCGCTGGGGCGCGATGCACGCGGGCATCGACATCGCCAACGCCAACGGCACCCCGATCCTCGCGGCCACCGACGGTGTCGTGATCGACTCGGGCCCCGCCCAGGGCTACGGCAACTGGATCCGGATCATGTCCGACGACGGCACGATGACCGTCTACGGCCACATGGAATCGCTCGACGTCCGCGAGGGCGAGCGGGTCTACGCCGGCCAGAAGATCGCCGGCATGGGCAACATGGGCTTCTCGACGGGGTCCCACCTTCACTTCGAGGTCCTGCTCAACGGCGGCACCCAGCACGTCGACCCCGTCATCTGGCTGGCCCAGCAGGGCATCCACCTCGCGGGCGCCGGCAGCGTGGAGGGCTCGACCTCCGGCATCTTCGGGAGCTGACCTCCCACCTGGGCAGTCGTCCACGGTCGAGTCGGCTGTTCGCGACGCCTGAGCGCGCGTTCCCGAGCTCGGCCCGGCCCGGTCCCGGACCGACTCCCGGTATCGGGGCGCCCGTACGGACGTCCTCTCCCTAGAGCTTCTGCATCGGGACTCCCCCGATGAGCATCAGGCGCACCTTTCCCGACGCACCGAAGTCGATCGTCGCCGTGGCCCGGGGCCCGCTGCCGTCGCAGCTCAGAACCTTCCCGAGACCGTACTTGTCGTGCGTCACGCGATCTCCGGGCGCCAACTCCAGGGCGGGCGCGGAGGACTTGGCCCGGGGAATCCCGGACGACCGGCCGCCGCCGGAGCCGAATCCACCACCGGAGCCGAACCCACCACCGGAGCCGCCACCGAACCGGCGCCGCGGCGCGTACGAGTCGTCGTCACCGAACCGGCCACCGCCGGCCGGTTCCTCACGCTGCCACTCGATCGCCTCCGACGGGATCTCCTCGAGGAACCGCGACCCGGGGTTGGTCATGGGCTGGCCCCAGGACGAGCGCATCATGGCGCGGGTCAGATAGAGGCGTCGACGCGCACGGGTGATACCCACGTACGCCAGCCGCCGCTCCTCGGACAGCTCCGCCGGGTCCCCGAGCGCGCGCATGTGCGGGAACAGCCCGTCCTCCATGCCGACGAGGAACACCACCGGGAACTCGAGCCCCTTGGCGGTGTGGAGGGTCATGAGTGTGACCTGCCCCTGGTCCTCGGCCGGGATCTGGTCGGCGTCCGCCACGAGGGAGACCCGCTCGAGGAAGGCCGCGAGCGAACCGGGCTCGGCGATGCCGTCGTCCAGTGCGGCGTCGTCCAGTGCGGCGTCGGACTGGTCGGCCACCGCTCCCGCGGCGTCCCCGGCGTCCTCGTCCCCGAAGCCCTGCTCGCGCGCCGAACGCTGCAGCGCGGCCTCGGAGGAGAACTCCCGCCCCACGCCCACCAACTCGTTGAGGTTGTCCAGGCGGGCCGCGTCCTGCGGATCGTTGGAGGCCTCTAACTCGGCCCGGTATCCGGTCCGGTCGAGCACGGCCTCCACCAGGGCGCCGACGTCGGGGTCCGAGTCCTCGCCACCGGCGTGGTCGGAGCCGCTCAAGCGCCCGCGGAGCTCGTCGAGGAGAGAGACGAAACCCGCGATCGCCTTGACCGAGCGGGTGGGCAGTAACGCGACCCTGCCCTCCGCGGCGTCCCGCAGGGCCTCACCGAAGCCGATGGCCCGCTGCTCGGCATGGACCGCCACACACGCCTCCGCACGGTCCCCGATTCCCCGCCGAGGGGTGTTGAGGATGCGGCGCAGCGCCACCGTGTCGTCAGGATTGGAGAGCACCTTGAGGTACGCAACGATGTCGCGCACCTCCTTGCGCTCGTAGAACCGTGTGCCCCCGACGACCTTGTAGGGCAGACCCAGCCGGACGAACACGTCCTCGATCACCCGGGAGGAGTTGTTGGTCCGGTAGAACACGGCCACGTCGGAGTACCCGGCGTCCCCGGAGTCCACCAGGCGGTCGATCTCCCCGGCGATGAACCGCGCCTCGTCGTGCTCGTTGTCCGCCACGTACCCGACGAGCAGCTCGCCGGTTCCCTCGTCGGTCCAGAGGTTCTTCTCCCTCCGGCCCGGGTTGCGGGAGATCACGGCGTTGGCGGCGGAGAGGATCGTCTGCGTCGAGCGGTAGTTCTGCTCGAGCAGGATCGACCGGGCGTCCGGATAGTCGTGCTCGAAGTCCTCGATGTTGCGGATCGTCGCGCCCCGGAACGCGTAGATGGACTGGTCCGCGTCGCCCACCACGCAGAGCTCCGCCGGTGCCACCCCGGCCGCGGCGTCGTCCCCGGACCCGGCCGCACCGCCGACGAGCGTCCGGACCAGGATGTACTGGGCGTGGTTGGTGTCCTGGTACTCGTCCACCATGACGTGCCGGAACCGGCGCCGGTAGTACGCCGCAACCTCCGGGTGCGACCGCAGCAACCCGACGGTCTCCCCGATCAGGTCGTCGAAGTCGAAGGCGTTGGCCGCCTGCAGCCGCGCCTGGTACTCGGTGAACACCGCCGCCACCGTCTGCGCGGTCCGGTCCGAGTCCTCCAACGCACGGTCCATGGCCTCCGACGGCTCGCGGAGCTCGTTCTTGTGGTTCGAGATGGCCGAGGCGAGCATCCGCGGCGTGAACTTCTTGACCTCGAGGTGCTGCTCCTTGGCGATCATGCCGAGCAGGCGACGGGAATCGTCCGAATCGTAGATCGTGAAATTGGAGTTGCGCGTGCCCAGCAGCGCGGACTGGGCCCGCAGGATCCGCACACAGATCGAGTGGAACGTGGCCACCCACATCCGTTCGGCATGGGGCCCAACCAGGGCGGACACCCGCTCCCGCATCTCGGCGGCGGCCTTGTTGGTGAACGTGATGGCGAGGATCTGCCCGGGGTGTGCGCCCCCCTCGGCCAGCAGGTACGCGATCCGCCTGGTCAGCACGCTGGTCTTCCCGGAACCCGCGCCGGCCACGATCAACAGCGGACCGCCGCGGTGCGTGACCGCGGCGGCCTGCTGTGGGTTGAGTCCGTCCAGGAGCGGTGAGTGCGGCGAGGTGGGACTGACGGCGGAACGGGCTGGGGCGGGAGCGGAGTGGGTCATCGTGGCGTCCAATCTACCCACCCGGTCCGACACCCTGTTCTCAGCGCGGACGGTCCCCCATGAACTCGTCGACCTGCGCGGCGGTCGCCGTCAGAGTCGGATCGTTGTCCAGGTAGTACCGCGTCTCCCGCACGATGAGGCCGGAGAGGACCAGGAGGCCGATGAGGTTCGGGATGGCCATCAGTCCGTTCATCACGTCCGCGAAGTTCCACACCACCTCGAGTTCGGTGACCGCACCCACGAACACCACACAGGTGAAGACCATCCGGTAGGGGATGACTCCCCCGGCGCCCACGAGCCGCTCGACACACCGCTCGCCGTAGTACGACCAGCCGAGGATCGTCGAGAACGCGAAGAACGCGATCGCCACCGCCACCAGCTTGTCGCCGTACGGCATGGCCTCGGCGAACGCGTCGGCGGTCATGGTCCCGGCCGTGTCGCTGCCCCGCTCCCACACGCCGGAGGTGACGATCACCAGACCGGTGAAGGTGACGACGATGATGGTGTCGATGAACGTCTGGGTCATCGACACCAGGCCCTGGCGGGTCGGGTGGGTGGTCTTGGCCGCCGCGGCCGCGATGGCCGCCGAGCCCATCCCGGACTCGTTGGAGAAGATGCCCCGCGCGACACCCATCTGGATGGCGTACATGATCGCCGCGCCCGCGAAGCCGCCGACCGCGGACGTCCCGGAGAAGGCCTGGGTGAAGATCTTCCCGAAGGCGCCGGGGATCGCGTCGGCGTTGAGCACCAGGACGACCATCCCGCCGAGCAGGTACAGCACGATCATCAGAGGCACGAACCCGGCCGTGACCCGGCCGATGGCCTTGATGCCACCGAGCAGGACCGCACCGGTGAGGACGAACAGGATGACGCCGGAGGCGACCACCGGGACGCCGAAGGAGTTGTCGAGCTGGGCCGCCACCGCGTTGCCCTGCGTCATGTTGCCGATGCCGAAGCTGGCCAGGACGGCGAACACCGCGAACACGATCGACAGGACCAGTCCCACCCGGCCGCCGGTCTTCCCGAACAGCTCGGCGAACCCCCGGTGGAGGTAGTACTGCGGACCACCGGACTGCTCGCCGCGGGCGTCGGTGACGCGGTACCGCACACCCAGGAAGGCCTCCGAGTACTTGGAGGCCATCCCCACGAGGGCGGTGACCCACATCCAGAAGAGCGCGCCCGGCCCTCCCAGCGAGATCGCCGTGGCCACGCCGACGATGTTGCCCACGCCGACGGTCGCGGCGAGCGCGGTGGTCAACGCCTGGTACTGCGTGATGTCACCCGCCCCGCCGTCGTCCCTCCGCCGCACCAGCCCGAGATGGAGCGCGGGCCCCAGCTTGCGGAACTGCAGTGCCCTCAGACGGATCGTGAGGAATAGGCCCGTGCCGAGGAGCAGCGGGATGAGGACGAAGGGTCCCCAGATCACGGAACCGATGTCCGCGAGAGTCGAGTTCAAGTTCTCCACGGGCGGAAACACTAGACGGTCCCGCGGCCTCCGCGGAAGCAAGTGGGATAATCGCGGCATGAACACCGACCCCGCCGGCACGGACGATCCGCTGTCCGAGGCCCAGATCCAGGAACTCCGACTGGAGATCGACCGGTTGGACGCCGAGATCCTGGAGGCGATAGTCCGTCGCAGCGAGATCTCCAAGCGCATCGGTCGCACGCGGATGCAGTCCGGCGGCACCAAGCTCGTCCACACCCGCGAGCTCAAGGTCTACGAGCGCTTCTCCTCACTCGGGCAGGAGGGGCAGACCCTCGCGGGGATGCTCCTACGTCTCGGTCGCGGGCGACTGGGCTGAGTCCCGGCCGACCCGACCGGCCGTGGAGGCGAACCCCAACCACGTGTGGTGGTTGTTCGCCCAGCACCAGCCCACCTTCGGCGCGCCCTTGTTCTCCCGGCCGTCGCGGCCGGTCCCCCCGCTGATCCACAGCGCCGGGGTCCGGGCATCCAGCGCTCCGTCCGCCTTGCGCTTCCGCGATCCGATGCACATGAAGCACCTGCCGGGCTCGAGCATCTCCGGCTGCTGGAGCAGCCAGCTCACCCCCTCGGAGATGGTCAGCGGAGAGCGCCCCCGACGGGCCAACTCGGCGTGCGCGTCCGTCGGGGTCCAGCCCAGCATGTCGTCGTCGCGTGTCACGTCCCTGACCAGATAGAGCGGGGCGTCCGGAACCCGGACGTCGTCGGTGGGTGTGAACTCGGCCAGGTCGGACATGTCGACGACGACGAAGCCCGCCCTCCCACCACGGCGCAGCAGGGTCGCCAGTCGGGCGGTGGACACGAACGACGGGTGGACGGCCAGCACCGGCCGACCGGGCCCCGGGGCGGCGGCACGAGCTGCGTCGTCACGAGCTGCGTCTTCGAGAGCTGCGTCTTCGAGAGCTGCGGCGTGCTCCCGCAGCCGCCCGGCGGTGATCCCGCCGAGCTCGGGCACGCCCAGTTCGACGAGCCGATCGGCCTGGGCTGACACGGAGGGGTGGTCCGGAGGAGTCATGGGGGTCACGTGTCTGGAACGGGCGGCGGGGCCCCCGTATTCCCGACTAACCTCGCTGTCAGACGGCGGGCGATCCCCGGGCGGCAACACTGGGCAGGAGCGGCAATGACGGACATCAGCACGACACCACAGTGGTCGGCGATCGAGGATCTCGTACCGGCGATCGGCGAGGTGACCCTCCGTGAGCTGTTCGCCGCCGATCCGGAGCGGGGTCGCCGCATGGCGGTCACCGCGGGCGATCTGCACGTCGACCTGTCCAAGCACCTGGTCACCGACGAGGTCCTGAGCGCCCTGACCGAGCTGGCCCACGCCGCACGGCTGCCGGCGCAGCGGGCCGCGATGTTCCGGGGCGACCGCATCAACACCACCGAGGACCGATCGGTCCTCCACACCGCGCTCCGTCTCCCGGCCGAGGCCGACCTCGTCGTCGACGGGCGTGACGTCGTGGCCGACGTCCACGCGGTCCTCACCCGGATGGCCGACTTCGCCGACCGCGTCCGGTCCGGCGGATGGACCGGGCACACGGGCGCGCGGATCGACACCGTGGTCAACATCGGCATCGGCGGCTCCGACCTCGGGCCCGTGATGGTCGACAAGGCCCTGCACCACCTGCAGACCGCGGGCATCAGCGCACGCTACGTCTCCAACGTGGACCCCGCCGACCTCTCGGCCGTGCTCGCCGAGGTCGACCCCGCGACCACGCTGGTGGTGGTCGCCTCCAAGACCTTCACCACGCAGGAGACCATGGCCAACGCCCACGCGGCGCGTCGGCACTTCGTCGAGGCCCTCGGATCGGAGGAGGCGATCGCCTCCCACTTCGTGGCGGTGTCGACGGCCACCGAGGAGGTGGCCGACTTCGGGATCGCCGCGGACAACATGTTCGAGTTCTGGGACTGGGTCGGGGGCCGGTACTCGGTGTCGTCGGCGATCGGCCTCTCGGTGATGATCACGGTGGGCCCGCCCGCGTTCGTCGAGCTGCTCGAGGGCTTCCACGCCATGGACCTGCACTTCGCGACCGAGGCGCCCGAGCACAACGCGCCGGTCCTCATGGCCCTGCTCGGCATCTGGTACACCTGCTTCCTCGGGGCCCAGTCCAAGGCCGTGATCCCCTACGCCCAGGGCCTCCTGCGGTTCCCCGCCTACCTCCAGCAACTGACCATGGAGTCCCTCGGCAAGTCGGTCCGACTCGACGGCTCCGACGTCTCCTACCCCACCGGCGAGGTCTACTGGGGCGAGCCCGGCACGAACGGCCAGCACGCCTTCTTCCAGCTCCTGCACCAGGGCACCCAGCTCGTCCCGGTGGACTTCATCGGGGTCGCCCGTCCGGTCTCGGACCTGCCCACCGCCGACGGCGCCGGATCGATGCACGACATGCTCGTGGCCAACCTGTTCGCCCAGTCCCGTGTGCTGGCGTTCGGCAAGACGGAGGACGAGGTGCTCGCCGAGGGCGTGGACCCCGCGATCGCGCCGCACAAGGTGATGCCCGGCAACCGGCCGTCCACCACGATCCTCGCGCCGTCGCTCTCGCCCGGAGTGCTCGGGCAGCTCATCGCCCTCTACGAACACGTGGTGTTCGTCCAGGCCGCCGTGCTGGGTATCAATGCGTTCGATCAGTGGGGGGTCGAGCTGGGCAAGGCCCAGGCCGGCGAGCTCCTGACCGCCCTGACCGCGGAGAAGCACCCCGGGGAGGGCTTCGACTCCTCGACGGATGCTCTCGTCGAGATCTACCGCGAGGCACGCGGCCGCCGCTGAGCCGGGACTGTTCCGCCAGGGAGTGTCGTAGCCGGGTGCGAGCATGGTCGTATGAGCACTGTCTACTGCACCGCCACCAGCCTGGACGGGTACATCGCCGACGACGAGGAGAGCCTGTCCTGGCTCTTCGCGACCTCCGGGGAGGCCGAACCCGCGGGGTACACACCGACCGAGTTGGACCCCGCCCTCCCCGACCTCCACTTCGACCGCTTCTACTCCGGCGTCGGGTCGATCGTCTGCGGCGTCAACACCTTCGAATGGGTCCGCCGCGACCTGACGAAGGACGGCCGACCGTTCGCCTGGCCGTACTCCGTGCCGAGCTGGGTCGTCACCCACCGCGATCTCGATCCCGTCGACGGCGTCGAGTTCTTCGCCGGTGACGTCGGCGACCTGCACCCTCTCCTGGTCGAGGCCGCCGACGGCGGGGACGTCTGGATCGTCGGGGGTGGTGACCTCGCAGGTCAGTTCGCCGACCGGGGACTGCTGGACCGGGTCTGGATCCACCAGTGTCCGGTCGTCCTCGGTTCCGGGCGCCCCCTGTTGCCCCGCCGACTCCGACTCCACCGCCAGAAGCTCGAGACGCACGGCCAGTTCACGGCGATGCTCTTCGACGTGGTGGGCCCGGAGCCCCGGATCGCGCCCTGACCGGTGAGTAGCCCGGCGATTTCCTCCGCTGAAGTCCCGGACGGAAAGCCCGCGGCAGACCCTTGCACGTTCGAACGTGTGTGCGTACAATAGAACGTACATTCGATACGGTGACGGTGGCGGAAGGCTTCGGAGGTGTGGCATGGACGTCGGCAACGGCCCCTCCTCCGACAGTACCTCCGCTGTTGATCCGTTGACCGGGCTGACCGCCTCGGCTCGTGCCGGATGGGCGGCCGAGAATCGCGCCTCCGCCCAGCGGCTGTCGGCCTGCTACGACCTCCTGCTGGAATGCCAGCGCCGCGACGACTCAGGCACCGGCCCTGATTCCCCGCCCGGCCACGCGGTGGTGGACCCGTTCGTGGTGGCAACCGGATACGTGGTGGCGGCGATGGCCGTCTCCGCCCTGAGAGCCGAATCGATGATCTCGTTCGCCGCGGACCTGCACCAGCGCTACCCCGCCGTTCTCGCCGCCCTGGCAGCGGGTCGCCTCGACCAGCGCGCCGCCGAACTGCTGGCCCGCCAGATGGCGACCGTCGACCCCGAGGTGCTTCCGCGGGTGCAACAGGACGTCGTCGACGACTACCTGGCCGCGACGGAGGCCGGCGAACGCCTCGGTCGGCACGCGGTACGCGATGCGGTGGACGCGATCATCACCCGCTACGACGCCGAGGGAATCCGTCGGCGCAAGGAGGACGCCAGCCGTGCGCGCGGTGTGCGCATCAACAAGGGCGCTGACGGCATGTCCACCGTGTCGGCCATTCTGGCCACCGAGGAGGCCGCCGTCCTTGCCGAGGCGATCGATCAACGCGCTGCCGAACACGCCGCCGCCGAAGCCGAGGCTGCCGCGGCGAGCGCAGCCGCGGCCGAGGCCACCGGCGAGTCGGGCTCAGTCCCGGGTCCGGACCCGGCCCCGGACTATCACTATTTCAAGGCCGAACGCCGCGCCGACGCCCTGCTGGCGCTGGTGTGCGGCGACGGCCTGCACGCCGGTGGCCAGGGCCGACCCACTGCGCCGTTGCGGCCCAAGGTCACCGTGATCGCTCCCGGCAACGCCGGCGCGGGCGGCAACGGTGCGGGGAACGCCGGGGCGGGTGGCAACGGCGCCTGCGACGACGACGGGGTTCGGGTGGAGTTCACCCGCACCGGCGAGGCGGCGCTGCAGGCCCTGCTGGACATGCTCGTCACCAGCGACGGAGCCAGCTTCGAGAAGGTCGACCCCCGTATCGGCGCCGCCGACGACGCCCGCCGCTCCCTGAGCTACCGGCCCGGTGCCGAGTTGGCCCGCCGCATCAGGCTGCGCGACGGTACCTGCCGCCATCCCGGCTGTGCGGTTCCGGCCGATGACTGCGACATCGATCATGTCCGCCCCTTCGACCACGCCGACCCCGCCCGCGGCGGACCCACCGAAGAGTGCAATCTGATGTGTCTGTGTCGGCGCCATCACCGGTTCAAAACGTTCTCCGACTGGATCTACGACCTGGCGCCCGATGGCACCCTCACCGTCATCACACCGGACGGGGCGACCGTGACGACCCGACCATCCGGGCCGCTCGGGGTCTACCGCCGCGAGCACGCCCGCAATGAATCCCGCGCCTGGGACAGACAACAACAGCGCAACCCGGACCCGACCATCACAGGAGGGGAGACGCGCCCGGAGCCCACCTACTGGACGCGCCGTGCGGCCCGCCTGAGCGCCGAGCGTGCCCGCGCAACCGGCCCGGTCGACACCCGGCCCGGCGGCCAGAGCCGCTGGTGGAAGCGCAACGCGCCGGTCTTCAGCACGGTCGAACACGAGGTCGAGGCCCTGCTCGATGACATCCTCGACCCGCCTCCCTTCTGACCCGCCCCCCTTCTGATCCGTCGCCCTTCCGGCGGGGGCGGGCGGGAGAACCCGTCAGACGAACCTGCGGCTGACCTTCTCCGGCAGAAGCGTCAGCAGTGGGCCGATCGCCTTCCAGGGCTTGGCCGGGACGAGCGCACGAGTGGGCTCGGCGTTAATCGTCCTGACCAGCGCGTCGACGCCCTCGTCGAATTCGGTCATCAGCGAGGTCTTGACCGACCGGTTGATGTCGGTGCGGATGTACCCGGGAAGGATGTCGGTGACCTTGATGCGACTGCCGGCGCTGTCGAGCTCGGCGTGCAGACCCTGCGCCAGCGAGGAGACGAACGCCTTGGTGGCGCCGTACGTGTTCTGGGCCTTGGGCATGCCGCGCAGCGAGCTCACGGACGAGATGAACACCAGGTGCCCCTCGCCCCGCGCGTGCATCAGCTCCATCGCGGCCTCCGCCTGGTTGAGGGTGCCGATCACGTTGACCATGGCCGTCTCCCGGTTGGCGTGCGCCTTCCCCGTACCGATGGACGCCCCCTTGCCCAGTCCTGCGTTGAGGACGAAGCGGTCGATCCCGCCGAGCTCCGCGTCGAGCTCGCCGAACACCCGCTCCACCGCGTCGCCGTCGGCCACGTCGAGCTCGCGGACCGCCACCGTGATCGAGGGGTTGGCCGCCAGCAACTCGGCGCGGAGCTCCTGGAGCCTGTCGAGACGCCGGGCGCACAGCGCCAGATTCCTGCCCTGTGCGGCCCAGCGACGGGCCATGCCCTCGCCGAGACCCGCGCTGGCGCCGGTGATCAGGATCGTGTTGCGGTCGGTCACAGCTTCTCCTCCGTTGGCGATGGCCCCAGTGTGGCACGCGCCGGCTGACACGACGGGCAGCGGTAGGCGATGCGATCGAGTGAATCGCTCGGCTCGTCCGGGTCGGCGAGACCACCCAGTCGGAACGTCTCCACCTCGGTCCCGCACCTGCGGCACGGCTTGCCGTCCCGCCCGTACACCCACAACTCCCGCCCGCGTCGCGTGTCCCCGGTGGTCACCCGGACCGCGCGATCGGCGTTGGCGAGGAGCATCCGCCGGGCGAGCACGACCACGGCGCGCAGATCAGGCACCGACTCCACCGGCTCCCGCGGGTCGAGGCCCCGCAGGAAACACAGTTCGGCGCGGTACACGGTGCCGATGCCGGCGAGATTGCGCTGGTCCAACAGTGCCTCCCCGATCGTCCGGGACGGCCGCTCGCCGATCCGCCGGAGCACCTCCGCGACGCTGGCGTCCGGGTCCCAGTCCCGCCCCAGCAGGTCGGGACCGAGATGCTCGACCGCCCGGTCGGCCTCGGCGGGATCCAGCGCGCGCAGCAACCCGAGCTCGGTGCCCACCACCTCGACGTCGTCGGCGCGCAGGAGCATCCGGACGGTGTGCGCGGGGAACCGCCACCGCTCCCCCGCCTTGTGGATGTGGATGCGGCCTTCCATCTTCAGGTGGATATGGAGGGTGACCGGGTCCCGACCCTGCGCGTCCGGGCCGACGACGACGAAGAGGTGCTTCCCCCGGGACCGGGCGGCCACCACGGTCCTGCCCCGCAGATCCACGGCCGCGAACCTGGGAACCCTGAGCTCGATCCTGTCCAGGGTCCGCCCGTTCAGCGCACGGTGCACCTTCGCGGCCGCCCTGTAGACGGAATCGCCCTCCGGCACCGTTGACTCCTCTGCCCGCTGTCCGATCTACCGCTCTCCGAGTGTGCGCACCATGGTGCCCTGAACCGCCCCGGGCTGCCGGGTTCACCATCCCGGTTGTCGACACTCCACGACGCCGGCGGTCTCGAGCTGCACTGTCGCATGCTCGATGCCGTGGCCCTCCCGCAGGACGCGTCGCGCCTCGTCGAGGACTCCGGAGTGGGGCACTCCGGGGGCGGTCACGAGGTGGACGGTCCCCACGTCCATCCCCGAGGTCAGCGTCCACAGATGCAGGTCGTGCACCTCCTCGACGCCGCGTACCGACGCGAGTTCGGACTCCACCGCTGCGGGGTCGACCCCGGCGGGCGCGTGCTGGGCGAGCACCGTGACGACCTGTCTGCCGAGCATGACCGCGCGGACGACGATGAACACGGCGATCGCCACGGCCACCACGAGGTCCCACACCGTCGAACCCGTCGCGCGGATGAGCAGTGCGGCCGCGATCACCCCCACCGATCCGGCCGCGTCCGCCATCACCTCGAGATATGCCCCCCGCACCGCGAGACTCTCGGAGGATCCACTGCGCAGCAAGAGCAGCGAGATGATGT
>NZ_JAALDZ010000212.1:0-1759 GCF_014145125.1 Dietzia sp. CQ4
CGCACGCCCCGCAGGCCGCGGTCCTCGCGTGACACACCCGTCGGGCGTGGAAGATGATCCGGTGACTGGCGTCGGTCCACTCCGCGCGCGGGAGCAGCCGCGCCACCTCCCGCTCGATGCGGACCGGGTCGGTGGCCTCGGTCCACCTCCAGCGCGCGACCAGGCGCATGAAATGCGTGTCCACCGTCAGCCCGGGCACGCCGAACGCGTTACCGAGCACCACGTTGGCCGTCTTCCGCCCGAACCCGGGGAGGGTGACCAGGTCGTCGAGCCGCCGCGGCACCTCGCCGTCGTACCTCTCCACCAGCGCCGCGCCCAGACCCTGGATGCTGCGTGCCTTGTTGCGGTAGAAACCGGTCGGACGGATCAGCGCCTCCAGCTCCTCGCGGTCCGCGCCCGCGTAGTCCGCGGCCGTGCGGTACCGGGCGAACAGGGCGGGTGTGACCTCGTTGACCCGCTTGTCCGTGCACTGCGCGGACAGGATCGTCGCGACGCTCAGCTCCAGCGGGTCGCGGAAGTCCAACTCGCAGTAGACGTGCGGGAACGCGCTCTCGAGGGTGCGGAGCATGCGCCTGGCGCGGCGGGTGCGCCCGAGGTCGGTTTCCACCCCCCTCGCGGCCACCCCTCGTCTGCGGCGCTTCGTGGAAGCTGGAGCGGGGTCGGGCATGAGTCCACATTACGGCCCGGACCACCCTCGGGTGCGCCGGCCCGCGCGTGCGCGCCGGCCCGCGGGGGTGTTTACTCGGGGTCATGCAGGGAATCCTCGTCGTCCTGGTCCCGGTCCTCCTCGCCGGCTTCGCCCTCCTGATGGACAAGTTCGAGGCCGCCATCCTGGCCGAGCCGGAGAAGATCGAGACCTGACCCACCCCGGTCGCCGCGCGTTGGTCACACCTGGGGCACCGGAACGGCTACAGTGGCTTTCGCCACACGCACGCCATGGCGCGGACCTCGCTCGTCCGCGCCCGAACGGGAGGGTCACAGACTGTGACGATAGATCGCCGCACGGACCAGTCTGCCGACGACGTACTCACCCGGGCCGGCATCTTCCAGGGTGTCGAGCCCGCGGCCGTCTCGGCGCTGCGTGCCGACCTGACCCGCGAGGAGTACTCGAAGGGTGACGTGATCATCCGCGAGGGCGAGCAGGGCGACAGCCTGTACATCGTCACCTCCGGCAAGGTGAAGCTCTCCCGCAAGGCCCCCGACGGCCGCGAGAACCTGCTGTCGATCCTCGGCCCGTCGGACATGTTCGGCGAGCTGTCGATCTTCGACCCGGGCCCGCGGACCTCCTCGGCGGTCTGCGTCACCGACGTCTCCGTGCAGGCCATGGACCGCTCCGCGCTCAAGCGGTGGATCTCCGAGCGTCCCGAGATCTCCGATCAGCTGCTCCGCGTGCTGGCCCGCCGCCTGCGCCGCACCAACAACAACCTGGCCGACCTCATCTTCACCGACGTCCCCGGTCGCGTGGCCAAGGCGCTGCTGCAGCTGGCCCAGCGCTTCGGCACCCAGGAGGGCGGCAACATCCGCGTGACGCACGACCTCACGCAGGAGGAGATCGCCCAGCTGGTCGGCGCCTCCCGCGAGACGGTCAACAAGGCCCTGGCCGAGTTCGCGCACCGCGGCTGGCTGCGGCTCGAGGGCAAGAGCGTCATCATCTCCGACACCGAGCGCCTGGCCCGCCGCGCCCGCTGAGCTGAGCCCCGCCGGCCCCGTCGGCCCCGCCGGCCCCGTCGGCCCCGTCGACAAGAGCGTTCCGCACACA
>NZ_JAALDZ010000213.1:0-5149 GCF_014145125.1 Dietzia sp. CQ4
GTCCTGCGCTCCCGCGCCGGCCGCGGCCTGCTCCTGCTGGGCCTGGCCTCCGTCCTCGTCGCCGCGGAGGTGGCCTCATGATCGGGTACGTGCGGGCCGCAGTGGTCCGCTTCCTGGTTCTGCTGCTCCTGTGGTGGATCCTCGCCGAGGGCGACACCCGGTTCTGGCACTACGGACTCGTCGCGACCGCGGTCGCGACGGCGGTGAGCCTCCGCGCGCTCCCACCCGCGCGCCCGCGGACCGGTCGGCGGCCGTGGGAGATCCCCGGGTTGGCGGGATGGTTCCTGCTGGCGCTCCTGCGGGGCGGGATCGACGTGGCCCGCCGGGCGCTGGACCCCCGGATGCCCATCTCGCCGCACACCCGGCGTCTGCCGATCCGGTCCGGGGCCCCGGCCGCACGCCGACTGGCGCTGTGGATGATCAACCTCATGCCCGGGACCCTGGTCTCGGACGAGGGCGAGGACTGGGTGGACCTGCACGTGCTCGCCGAGGACATCGACGCGGACCAGGCGTGGGCCGGACTCGAGCGGCGCCTGGGTCGCATCATCGGGACCTGACCCCCGCCGACCGGACCAGGTCGGGTGAACGGGTCGTCGGATCCGGCCGGGTGGCCACCGCCACCGGGGTAACGTGACACGTGTCACTTTCTCGCCGGTTGCTCCATCCTGCCGAAGGGCACGCATGACCCACGACGACCCCGCCCTGCCGCTCATGCCCGAGCTCGCCTGCTACGGCCTGGCCGGGCACAGCGCGTCCCCGGCCGACCTCATCACCGAAGCCGCCCGCGCGGAGGAGCTGGGACTCGGATCGATCCTGCTGTCCGAGCGGTTCGCCCTCAAGGACGCGGCCGTCATGGCGGGGGCGGCGGTGGCGGCGACGACCCGGATCGGCGTGGGGACCGCCGCGACCAACCACAACACCCGGCACCCGCTGGTCACGGCCACCATGGCCACCACGCTGCACCGGATGTCCGGCGGCCGGTACGCGTTCGGGCTGGGCCGCGGCATCCCGCTGCTGTTCGACATCATGGGCCTGCCCCACGTCACCTCCGCGCAGCTCGAGGACGCGGTGGGGATCTACCGCACGCTGTGGCGGGGCGGGTCGGTGGCGGGGCACGACGGTCCGGCGGGGAGCTATCCCTATCTCGTGCAGGACCCCTCGTTCGACGAGGACATCCCGGTGCTGCTCATGGCCATGGGCGACAACTCGCTCCGGCTCGCCGGACGGATCGCCGACGGCGTGGTCCTGCACACCTTCATGTCCGACACCGCCGTCGCCAGATCCGTCCGGCTGGTCCGCGAGGCCGCCGAACGGGCCGGCCGCGACCCGGCGCAGGTGCGGATCTGGTCGGTGATGGCCACCATCGAGGACTCGCTCGACGAGACCGCGCGGCTGCGCAAACTCGTCGGCCGCCTGGCCACCTATCTCACCGGGTACGGCGACGTGCTGGTCCGGGTGAACGGCTGGGACCCGGCGGGCCTGGAGCGGTTCCGCGCCGACGAACGCCTGTCCGCCCACTCCGGCGCGCTCGACGCGACCGACGACCTCGACATCCTGCGCCACGCCCACGAGGTGCTGCCCGACGAGTGGCTCGCCTGCGCGGCGGTCGGCAGCGCCGAGCACTGCGCTGACCGCATCGAGGGTCAACTCTCACTCGGCGCGGACTCCGTGGTCCTGCACGGCGCGACCCCCGACGAGCTCGCCCCGGTCCTGGCCGCCTGGCGACACCGGCGCGATCCCAGTCGGTTCGACCACCTCGACCCCAATCCCGGACGTCTCCACCTGCGGAAGGACCCCCAGACATGACCAGCGTCGACTCGAGCGCCTCCGTGGTCTGCACGCCGGAGGAGGTGACGGCGGAGTGGCTCACCCGGGCGCTCGGCACCGAGGTCCGGTCGGCACGGACCGAGGCGGTGGGGACCGGCCAGATCGGCTGCTGCGTGGTGGCCCACGTGGACGGTGACGGGCTCCCGCCGACGCTGTTCGTCAAACTCCCGAACCCCGACGAGGGCATGCGGCCGCTGCTGCACGGCGTCTACCGGAGCGAGGTGCTGTTCTACCGCGATCTGGCGCCGACCGTCGCCGTGCGGGTTCCGCGGGCGCGGTTCGCCGCGCTCGGGGAGCGGGAGGGCGAGTTCACGCTCGTTCTGGACGACGTGGCGCCGCTGGTCCAGGGCGACCAGCTCACCGGGCTGACCGTCGAGGACGCCCGCGACTGCGCGGTCAACCTGGCCGGGTTGCACGGCCCGCGCTGGTGCGATCCGGCACTGCGCGGCATCGACGGCCTCTCCTGCCCCTCCGCCGAGGACAACGTCACCCTCCAGGAGCTCGGCGGGCCGGCGCTGGAGGCCTTCCTCGCCGAGTTGGGGGACCGGCTCGACGACGACGAGCGACGGATCCTATCCGAGATCGCGCCGCTGATCGCGGACTGGGCCAACGGGCGGTCCGATCGCTTCGCGCTGCTGCACGCCGACTACCGCGCCGACAACATGCTGATCGACCCCTCCGGGGACCGGCCGTCCCTGGCCTGCGACTGGCAGACCCTCACCGTGGGGCTCCCCGGGCGCGACCTCGGCGGCTTCCTCGGCTCAAGCCTGGACGTCGCCGACCGCCGGGCCGCCGAACGCGGGATCGTGGCCGACTACCACCGCGCGCTCGTCGGGCACGGGGTGACCGGGTACTCCCTCGAGACCTGCTGGGACGACTACGTCTACGGGCTGCTCCAGACCCCGGTGCTCGGGATCTTCGGCTGGATGTACGGCACCCGGACCCCGCGCGGTGACGAGATGTTCGCCCTGCTCATGCGGCGGGCCTGTCGGGCGATCGCCGACCACGACGCCCTGACCGTGGTCCGCGGCGGCTGACGGGGCCCCGGGCGGGAAGCCGGCGCACGAGGAGGGCCCGACCCCGCTAATCGCGGGATCGGGCCCTTCGTCTCAGTCGAGTTCGGCCGACGCGTGCTCGACCGAAACATGCTCGGCTACGGAGTGGTCACTCCTGGCGACGGTGGTTGCCGCGCGGACCGGACTCGACGCCGGCCTTGACGGCCTCGCACAGCCCCTGGTCGACGGCCGCCCAGTAGGCGTACACGCGCTCGAGGAGCTCGGTCTCCGAGGGGTCGATCTTGCTCACGTGACCGGCGATGTTGGACGCCAGACGCTCGCGGGCCGCGTCGTCGAGGACCTCCCGGTACAGCGTGGTGGCCTGCGCCTGGTCGGTGTCGTCGGAGTGCGGCGAGACGTCCCCGCGGTAGATCTCCGAGCCCTTGGTGTCCCAGTCACCGAAGTCGAACGCCTTGGCCGGGTCCGCGACCGGGCCGTCGAGGGTGTTGGGGGCGTACTCGGCCTGCGCCGGGTGCGGGAACTCGTACTGCATGGCGCCCTCCTTGGAGTAGGAGTTCACCGGCGAGAGCGGTCGGTTGACCGGCACCTGCTGGTAGTTGGCGCCGATGCGGTAGCGCTGGATGTCCGGGTACGCGAAGACACGGCCGAGGAGCATCTTGTCGGGCGAGAAGCCGATGCCCTTGACGATGTTGGTCGGCGCGAACGCCGCCTGCTCGATCTGGGCGTGGTGGTTCTGCGGGTTCCGGTTCAGCGTCATGGTGCCGACCTTGCGCAGCGGGTAGTCCTTCTGCGACCAGACCTTGGTGAGGTCGAACGGGTTGAAGCGGTAGGTCTCCGCCTCGTCGAAGGGCATCACCTGGACGTGCAGGTCCCACGACGGGAACTCGCCCTTGGCGATGGACTCGTAGAGGTCCTGACGGTGGTAGTCGGCGTTCTCACCGGCGAGCTTGTCGGCCTCGTCCTGGGTGAGGAAGTCGATGCCCTGGTTGGTCTTGAAGTGGAACTTGACCCAGTGGCGCACACCCTCGGCGTTGATGAACTGGTAGGTGTGCGAGCCGAACCCGTCCATGTTGCGCCAGGTGGCCGGGATGCCGCGGTCGCCCATGAGCCAGGTGACCTGGTGGGTCGACTCGGGGCTCAGGGTCCAGAAGTCCCACTGCATGGCGTGGTTGCGCAGGCCGGAGGCGTTCTTGCGGCGCTGCGAGTGGATGAAGTCCGGGAACTTGAGGGCGTCGCGGACGAAGAAGACCGGCGTGTTGTTGCCGACCATGTCGTAGTTGCCCTCGTCGGTGTAGAACTTCAGCGCGAAGCCGCGCGGGTCACGCCAGGTGTCGGGGCTGCCCTTCTCGCCGGCGACGGTGGAGAAGCGGGCGAGCATGGGGGTCGTGACGCCCTGCTGGAACAGGCCTGCGCAGGTGATGTCCGAGACGTCCTCGGTGGTGACGAACTCGCCGAAGGCGCCCGAGCCCTTGGCGTGGGGCAGACGCTCCGGGACGTTCTCGCGGTTGAAGTGGGCGAGCTTCTCGATGAGGTAGAAGTCGTGGATCGGCTGCGGACCCAGCTCGCCCAACCGGGCGCTGAACTCGTCGCTCGGTACCGGCTGGCCACTGTCGGTGGTGGTGGCGGACTTGGGCTGGAAGTCGCGTACGCCGCGGTCGGCGGGATGCGTGGTCACGTCTGGTGCTCCTCGTTGTGGTGGGGTGATGGGCGATGTGGTCTGGGTCTCAGTCTTAACCGAGCCGGGCACGGCCCGCCTGACATTCGGGACATGTGCCCCAGTAGTTGACCTCGGCCTCGTCGATCAGGAAGCCGTGATCGTGGTCCGCCTGCAGGCAGGGCGCATGCCCCACCGCGCATTCGACATCCTCGATCCGGCCGCACTGCCGGCACACGAGGTGGTGGTGGTTGTCCCCCGTGCGGCGTTCGTACCGGGCCGGCGAGCCGGCCGGTTCGATGCGCCGCATGAGTCCGACGTCGGTGCACACACGCAGCGCGTCGTAGACGGTCTGCGTGGACACCGCGCCCAGCCGCTCCCGGACCAGTACCGCGACGTCCTCCGCCGCGATGTGGGGACGACTGTCGACGACGGCGAGGACCGCCAACCGGGGAGAGGTGACCCTCAACCCGGCTGTCCGGAGCAGCGCTCCCGGATCCTCCATCTGCGTCGTCATGGGCCTCACCCTAGCCGACTTTCTGGAACTGGTCCAGAAAAGGACTGGTTCCGCTTTGGTAACGATGTCGGCTGCGCCTCTGCCGCTCCCCCGGACGCCGTCGTACCCGCCGACTAGGCTGATCCGCGACGCCGA
>NZ_JAALDZ010000214.1:0-2524 GCF_014145125.1 Dietzia sp. CQ4
CCATGCACCGTGTACGAGGAGCTGTGATGACCACCACCACCATTCCCGGCCTCGAGGGTCAGGCGCCAACCGATCACGCGGAGATGCTCGCGTGGATCGCCGAGGTCGCCGAACTGACCCAGCCGGACCGGGTCGTCTTCGCCGACGGCTCCGACGAGGAGTGGGACCGCCTCACGACGGAACTGGTGGAGCACGGCACCTTCGTGAAACTCGACGAGTCCAAGAAGCCCAACTCGTTCCTCGCCCAGTCCGACCCCAAGGACGTCGCGCGGGTCGAGTCGCGGACGTTCATCTGCTCGGAGACCGCGGAGGGCGCCGGCCCCACCAACAACTGGCGGGACCCGGCCGAGATGCGCGGCCACATGACCGAGCTGTTCCGCGGCAGCATGCGTGGTCGCACGATGTACGTCGTGCCCTACTGCATGGGCCCCCTGGAGGCCGAGGACCCCAAGCTCGGCATCGAGCTCTCCGACTCCGCCTACGTCGTGGTGTCCATGAAGATCATGACCCGCATGGGCACCGCCGCGCTGGAGAAGATCGGCTCCGACGGCGCGTACGTCAAGGGCCTGCACACCGTGGGCGCCCCGCTCGAGCCCGGCCAGGAGGACGTCTCGTGGCCGTGTAACGAGGAGAAGTACATCACCCACTTCCCGGAGAGCCGGGAGATCTGGTCCTTCGGATCCGGGTACGGCGGCAACGCGCTGCTGGGCAAGAAGTGCTTCGCGCTGCGGATCGCCTCCGCCATGGCGCGCGACGAGGGCTGGATGGCCGAGCACATGCTCATCCTCAAGCTCATCTCCCCGGAGGACAAGGTCTACTTCATCGCCGCGGCCTTCCCGTCCGCGTGCGGCAAGACCAACCTCGCGATGCTGCAGCCGACCATCGAGGGCTGGCGCGCGGAGGTCGTGGGAGACGACATCGCCTGGATGCGCTTCGACGAGGACGGCCGGCTCTACGCCGTCAACCCGGAGTACGGCTTCTTCGGCGTCGCGCCCGGCACCAACTACTCGTCCAACCCCAACGCCATGAAGACGCTGGAGGCGGGCAACTCCATCTACACCAACGTCGCCCTCACGGACGACGGCGACGTGTGGTGGGAGGACCTGGAGGGGACCCCGGACCACCTGATCGACTGGCTGGGCAACGACTGGACGCCCGTGGGCGACGGGGGAGCCGGCAACGCCGCCCACCCCAACTCCCGCTACTGCGTGCCGATCGACCAGTGCCCGGTCACGGCCGCGGAGTTCAACTCCCCCGAGGGCGTGCCGATCTCGGCCATCCTGTTCGGCGGTCGCCGCGCGGACACCGTGCCGCTGGTGAGCGAGGCCCACTCGTGGAACCACGGCGTCTACATCGGTGCCACCCTCTCCTCCGGCCAGACCGCGGCCGCGGAGGGCCAGGTCGGCGCGGTCCGCCGCGACCCGATGGCCATGTTGCCCTTCATCGGCTACAACGTCGGTGACTACTTCCAGCACTGGGTGGACATGGGCGCCCGCGGTGGCGACAAGATGCCCAAGGTCTTCCTGGTCAACTGGTTCCGCAAGGGCGCGGACGGTCGCTTCCTCTGGCCCGGGTTCGGCGAGAACAGCCGGGTCCTCAAGTGGGTCGTGGACCGCATCGAGGGCCGGGTCGAGGCGGACGAGACCGTCGCGGGCTTCACCGCCCGAGCCTCGGACATCGACCTCACCGGCCTCGACACCCCCCTCAAGGACGTCGAGGAGGCACTGGCCATCGACCCCGAGGAGTGGCGCCGCGAGCTCCCGCTCATCACCGAGTGGCTGGAGTTCTGCGGACCCAAGGTCCCGGCCGAGGTGCACGAGCAGTTCGCCGCCCTCAAGGAGCGCCTGGGCTGAGACCTGCGGGACGAGAACGGAAGTCCCGGAGACGGATCCACGAACGGGCCGCACCCACACCGGGTGCGGCCCGTTCGCGTTCCGTGTGACCGAACCCTCTTTCCAAGATCCCCATTCGGTGGGACAGTGGTTGCGTCATCAATACACTGAGCGCATGTGTGGAGGAGTGGCATGAGGGTCGCCGCTGCCGGACTCATCGCCCTCCCGGTTCTCGTGGGAGGGCTCGGGCTCGCGGCGGCGGTCGTCGTCCTCGGCTCACCGGAGGCCACCGCACCTAGCGCTGACGAGGTGGCCGAGGAGGTCGCCGCTCCGGGGTCGGGGGGGCCGGTCACCCGCGACGGCACCGACATCGAGGGGTCGAGACCGCACCTGACGGTGCGCTCGGGGATGCCTTCGCTCATGCTCGCCGGGACGATCCCGGGGTTCCTCGCCCTCCTCCCGGCCTCGGCGGGCCCCCTGCCCACCCTGACCCCCTTCGGCGACGCCACCGCGGGGGCCGGCGGTCCCGCCACCGGACGACCGGCGGGTCCGGCGACAACCGTGCCGTCGACGGTCGGCAGCCCGGCCCCGACCGTCAGGAATCCCTCCCCCGTACCCGACCCCCGCGTCGGATCCGCCCCGACGACGGGCTCCGGTGCGACGGCTCCCCGGCCGACCGTCCCCGGCGGTCC
>NZ_JAALDZ010000215.1:0-10253 GCF_014145125.1 Dietzia sp. CQ4
CTTGATCTCGCAGAGCACCGTTCCCTGGGTGACCGCGGCGCCGGCGTCCACGGACAGGTCGGTGACGACGCCGTCCTTGTGGGCGGTGACCGGGTTCTCCATCTTCATGGCCTCGAGCACGGCGATGAGCTCACCGGACTTGACCTCCTGGCCCTCCTCGACGGCCACCTTCACCACGGTGCCCTGCATGGGGGCCGAGACGGCGTCCCCGGAGGCGGCGGCACCGGCGGCCCCGCCACGGGTGCGGGCCTTGGCCTTGCGGCGGACGGTGCCACCGTTGTGCGACCCGCCGAAGGCCAGGTCACCGGGCAGCGAGACCTCGACGCGGCGGCCGTCCACCTCGACGACGACCTTCTTGCGCTCGACCGGCTCGTCGTCGTCGGCGGGGGCGCCTGTGGCGCTCCACGGCTCGATCGGGTTGTCCCACTCCTCCTCGATCCACTTGGTGTAGACGTCGAAGCCCTTCCCGTCACCCACGAAGGCGGGGTTGGCGACGACGTGGGCGTGGAACGGGATGACGGTGGCCATTCCCTCGACCGTGAACTCCGCGAGGGCACGGGCCGACCGCGCGAGCGCCTGGTCGCGGTCCTCGCCCCACACGATCAGCTTGGCCAGCATCGAGTCGAACTGGCCACCGATCGTGTCGCCCTGCTCGACGCCGGAGTCGACGCGGACGCCCGGCCCGCTGGGCTCGTGGTAGCCCGTGATCGTGCCGGGGGCGGGCAGGAAGCCGCGTCCGGCGTCCTCGCCGTTGATGCGGAACTCGAACGCGTGGCCGCGCGGGGTCGGGTCCTCGGTGAACTCGAGCACCTCACCCTCGGCGATCTTGAACTGCTGCAGCACGAGGTCGATGCCCGCGGTCTCCTCGGTGACCGGGTGCTCCACCTGGAGGCGGGTGTTGACCTCGAGGAAGGAGATCGTGTCGCCCTGGACCATGTACTCGACCGTGCCGGCGCCGTAGTAACCGGCCTCCTTGCAGATGGCCTTGGCGGAGTCGTGGATCCGCTTGCGCTGGTCGTCGGTGAGGAACGGGGCCGGGGCCTCCTCGACGAGCTTCTGGAAGCGACGCTGCAGCGAGCAGTCGCGGGTGCCGGCGACGACCACGTTGCCGTGCTGGTCGGCGAGGACCTGGGCCTCGACGTGGCGCGCCTTGTCGAGGTACTGCTCGACGAAGCACTCGCCGCGACCGAAGGCGGCGGTGGCCTCACGGGTGGCCGAGTCGAAGAGCTCGGCGACCTCGGACATCTCGTGGGCGACCTTCATCCCGCGCCCGCCGCCACCGAAGGCGGCCTTGATGGCGATGGGCAGGCCGTACTCCTCCGCGAACTTCACGACCTCGTCGGCATTGGCGACGGGGTCCTTGGTGCCGGCCGCCATCGGAGCCTTGGCACGCTCGGCGATGTGGCGGGCGGTGACCTTGTCGCCCAGGTCGCGGATGGCGCTCGGCGGGGGGCCGATCCAGATCAGCCCGGCGTCGATGACGGCCTGCGCGAAGTCGGCGTTCTCGGAGAGGAAGCCGTACCCGGGGTGGATGGCGTCGGCCCCGGACTTGGCGGCGGCGTCGAGGATCTTATCGAAGACCAGGTACGACTCCGCGGAGGTGGTGCCTCCCAGGGCGAAGGCCTCGTCGGCCAGCTTGACGAACAGGGCATCGGCGTCGGGCTCGGCGTACACGGCCACGCTGGCCAGACCGGCGTCCTTCGCCGCGCGGATCACACGTACAGCGATCTCGCCGCGGTTGGCGACGAGGACCTTGGTGATGTGAGAGCTGGCATGACTGGGCACTCAGGGCCTCCTGGTGATGGACGTCTCTTAGACCGGTGCGCCCGGTAGGGGCACCGATATTCTCCAGCAGTCTAATGAGAGGCCCCCCTCATGTGTGGGTTTGGGGGTCCAAGGGTTGCCATATGGGGGCGGGCCGAGCACCTCGCCGCCTCTCTGACCTGCTGTTCAGGTGCGGAGCTCGGGACGCCACAACTGGTGTGCGTGGATCCCGGCGTCCTCGAGGAGGCGCCGCAGCAGCGGCAGACTGAGTCCGATGACGCTCGACGGGTCGCCGTCGATCCGGTCGATGAACCAGCCGCCGAGCGACTCGATGGTGAAGGCGCCGGCGCACTCGAGGGGCTCGCCGGTGCGGAGGTAGACGTCCAGGTCGGCGTCCGACGGGGCGCCGAAGTGCACGGTGGTGTCGGAGGTGTCGGCCCCACTCCGGGTGACGACGAGGGGTCCGTCGCCGGTGAGGTCGGCGACCATCAGGGCGTGGCCGGTGATCAGCACCCCGTGACGTCCGCGCATCCTCCGCCACCGCTCCATGGCCCGCTCGTAGGTGTGCGGCTTGCCCTCGAGCCGGCCGTCGACCAGGAGCATCGAGTCGCAGCCCACCACGATGAGCGTGTCGGCCCCCGCGGCCCGGGCCTCGGCCGCGAGGGACTCCCCCTCCCGTTCGAGGACGTCCTGCGCCTTCGCGCGGGCCAGGTCCTCCACCACGCGCACATGCGGGGTGGCCGCGGGGAGCGCGGCCTGGAGGGCGTCCTCGTCGACCTGCGGGTGTCGGATGAGCGGGTCCACGCCGGCCTGCTGGAGGATCCGCAGGCGGGACGGGGAGGCCGAGGCGAGGACGAACGTGATCATGGGCCCAGCGTAGCCAGGGCCTCAGTTCCGCGGCAGCAGCATCGTGACGGTGAGCGTGGTGGGCTCGATCGCACGCACCGAGTGCCGCAGCCCCGCGGTGAGGTGGATCATCTCGCCGGGCACCAGGACGACCGTGCGGTCGGGGAGGCCGAACTCCACCCGGCCCCTCAGGACCTGGACGAGGATCGGGTGGTGGGCCGCGTGGTCGCCGAGTTCGTGACCCTCCGCGAACTCGAACGCCACGATCTTCGCGGTCTCGTCCTCGTGCACGACGGAGGCCCGAGGCCGGTTCTCGAAGGGCTCGGCGCGACCGATGATGTCGGTCAGATGGGTGGCGGTGCCCTCGGTGGTCCCGGCGCGGCTGCCGTGATCGCGGTCGTCGCGTTCGGGGGTGGCGGGCTCGTTGGACACGCGGCGCCTCCTGGAAGTTGGTGTCCCCCAACCTACGGGCCGGGCGTCCGGTGTGGTTGCCGCGTAGCCGGTCCGCATCCGCCCACGCGCCTGTACGGACAGACCACAGCCGCCCCCGGCGCCGCACTCCCGCAGGCGCTTCGGTGCGCGCGGGCGTGCAGGGACGGGGGCGGCTGCGGTGCCGCCGGGCTGGGCCGGTTCAGTACTGGCGGCGGTTGAGGAACGACGTGGGGTTGTACCCGAACGGCGGCCGCAGTCGGTCCTCGTAGGACCCCCAGTCGTCCTTGATGCCCGTGGGGAACTCACCCTCGTGGACGGCGTTACCCTGCGCGGTCGCGAGCACGGCGGACAGGATGCCCACCTCGACCGCGGTGGGGTTGCCGCGCACGACCTGGAAGAACGGCGCCGCGGCCTTCTCCTCCGTGGCCTCGTTCTCCACGGCCGTGTTCTCCGCGGCCTGCTGCTGCTCGGCGGCGGTCACAGCGGGATGTTCCCGTGCTTCTTGGCGGGCACCTCGACGACCTTACGGTCGAGCAGGCGGAGCGCCTGGGCCACCTGCAGCCGGGTGTGCGACGGCGGGATGACGGCGTCGACGTAACCCCGCTCGGCGGCGACGTACGGGTTGACGAGGGTGTCCTCGTACTCGGCCTGGAGCTTGAGTCGGAGCGCGTCGACGTCGTCTCCGTTTGCCGCGGCCTGCTTGAGCTGGTCGCGGTAGACGAACCCGACGGCCCCGGACGCGCCCATGACGGCGATCTCGGCAGTCGGCCACGCCAGGTTGATGTCGGCGCCCATGTGCTTGGACCCCATGACGTCGTAGGCGCCGCCGTAGGCCTTGCGCGTGATCACGGTGACCTTGCCGACGGTGGCCTCACCGTAGGCGTACAGCAGCTTCGCGCCGCGGCGGATGATCCCGTCGAACTCCTGGCCGGTGCCCGGCAGGAAGCCGGGGACGTCGACCAGGGTGAGGATGGGGATGTTGAAGGCGTCGCAGGTGCGGACGAAGCGCGCGGCCTTCTCCGAGGCCTTGATGTCCAGGCAGCCCGCGAACTGGGTGGGCTGGTTGGCCACGACGCCGACGCTGCGGCCCTCGACCCGGCCGAACCCGACGATCACGTTCATGGCGTACTGCGCCTGGGTCTCGAGGAACTCCCCGTCGTCGACGATGTGCGAGATGACCTCGTGCATGTCGTACGGGCTGTTGGAGGAGTCCGGGATGATCGTGTCGAGCTCGTGGTCCTCGAGGGTGAGGTTGTCCTCGATCGCGCCCTCGGTCGGCGGGACCGGGAAGCGGGGAGCCTCGGCGCGGTTGTTGCTGGGCAGGTACGACAGCAGGTCCTTGACGTAGTCGAGGGCGTCCTGCTCGTCGTTGGCGGTGTAGTGCGAGACGCCCGACTTGGTCATGTGCGTGGTGGCGCCGCCGAGCTCCTCCTGGGTGACCTCCTCGCCGGTGACCGTCTTGATGACGTCCGGGCCGGTGACGAACATCTGCGAGGTCTTGTCGACCATCACGGTGAAGTCGGTGAGGGCGGGGGAGTAGACGTGTCCACCGGCGGAGGGGCCCATGATCAGGGACACCTGGGGGATCACGCCGGACGCCTGGACGTTCCGGTGGAAGATCTCGCCGTAGAGGCCGAGCGAGACCACACCCTCCTGGATGCGGGCACCGGCGCCGTGGTTGATGCCGATCATCGGGCGGCCGGTCTTGAGCGCCAGGTCCATGACCTTGACGATCTTCTCGCCGTAGACCTCACCGAGGGAGCCGCCGAAGACGGTGGCGTCCTGCGAGAAGACGCAGACGCTCCGGCCGTCGATGGTGCCGTACCCGGTGATGACACCGTCGCCCAGCGGCCGACGCTCGGCCAGGCCGAAGGTCGTGGCGCGGTGGCGGGCGAGCGCGTCGATCTCGACGAACGAGCCCGGATCGAGCAGGTTCTCGATCCGCTCGCGGGCCGTCATCAGGCCCTTGTCGTGCGTCCTGTCGACCGCGGCCTGTCCCATCGGTGCACGGGCTTCGTCGAGCCGCCGACGCAGCTCGGACAGCTTCCCGGCGGTCGTGTGGATGTCGGGCGTCGCAGCGTCGGTCTGGACGTCGTCACTCACGTCCGGTTCTGAGGCAGTCGTCATGTTGTAAGACTCTAACGACTCGGGTGGCTCCGTGGCGACGTGACCCGGCCTACTCCCCCGACACCGACCCCGCCGTCGGGCGGGGTTCGGACCTACTCTGGACGTCGTGCACGCAGACCCCGGACCCGAATCGCCGCGCCCGCTCGACGCCGATGCCCTCCGCCGGGAGCTGGTCGAGAGGCCGGGTGCGCCGTACACCTCCCTCGAGGTCCTGGAGGAGGTCGGGTCGACCAACGCCGAGGCGATGAGGCGAGCGGGACTGGGTGCCGCGGACCGCGGTGTGCTCCTGGCCGAGTACCAGGCCTCGGGACGCGGGCGGCTCGGACGCACGTGGACGGCGCCTCCGCGGACCCAGGTGGTGGTGAGTGTCCTGCTGCGCCCCGGCTCGGTCTCACCCACCCTGTTCGGGTGGCTGCCCCTGGTCACGGGTCTCGCGATCCGGGACGGACTCGTGGCGGCGGGCGGGGTGGACGCCACGCTCAAGTGGCCCAACGACGTGCTCGTCGACGGGGGCAAGATCGCGGGGATCCTCTCGGAGATGACGACGGTCCCCGCGGAGGGGGACTTCGAGTTGCGCCTTCCCGCGCTGGTGGTGGGTGTGGGGATCAACGTGACACTGACGCGGGAGCAACTGCCCGTCCCGCACGCGACCTCCCTCGCCCTCTCCGGTGGGACGACCGACCGTGACGTCGTCGCACGGGCGGTCCTCGAGGCCCTGGCGCACCGGCACGAGCAGTGGCGTCGATGCGAACGCGGGAGCGGATCGACCATCTCGGACGAGCTCATGGCCGAGTACTCGGCGGCCTGCTCGACCGTCGGGGCCGAGGTCCGCGTCGAACTGCCGGGCGACGTCGTACGGACAGGGCGAGCCGCACGCGTGGACAGGGAGGGCCGCCTCGTCGTCGTCACCCCGGACGGGGAGCTGTCCGTGGCCGCCGGGGACGTGACCCACGTGCGTCCGGCCGCCGGCCGGTGGGGCGGCTGACCCGTGGGGTTCGTCCGTTCGGTCGTCTCTCCGGGGGAGACGCTGATCGTCCACAGCCACCCGCACTGGCGCGCGCTCGTGCGCCCCGCACTGGTGACGGTGATCGGCGCCGGTCTCGCCGGGATCGCCGGGGGGTTCATCGAGACGCAGGTCGTGCACTCGGGGGACCGGGCCGCGACCTGGGCGATGGTGGCGGGGATCTACCTCCTCGTTGTCCTGCGCTTCGGCCTGTGGCCCGCGCTGCGGTGGGCGCGCACCGACCTCGTGGTGACCGACGAGCGCGTGCTCTACCGGCCGGCCGGCTCGACGCGACGGTGTGTGGACGTGCCGTTGCGCCGGATCAGTGCCGTGCGGTTCCGGCACACCCTCACCGACCGGGCCCTGGGCACCGGGTGTCTCATCCTCGAGTGCGGACACCTGCCCCCGGTCGAGATCGACCATGTCCCCGCCGTCGCGCGGGTCCACGCCACGGTCTACGACGAACTGCTCCGTCTGCCCCCGGTGCCCCCGCCCGGCCCCCTCGCCCCGCCACCCCGCTTCCGCTGGGGGCTGCCGGGGCGTCGGTGACCTCCCCACCACCCGTGAGAACATGGACCACGTGAACGACGACTCGCGCATCCGCCGCAATCCTCTCGGTTCGCCCGTCGTGGCGATGATCGGAGGCGGGCAGCTCGCCCGCATGACGCACCAGTCGGCGGTGGCGCTCGGCCAGACCCTGCGCGTTCTCGCCGCCGACCCGCAGGACCCGGCCGCGCAGGTCACCCCCGACGTCGTGATCGGCGCCCACGACGACCCGGACGCGGTCCGGGGTGTCGCGGCCGGCGCCGACGTGATGACCTTCGACCACGAGCACGTGCCACCGGAGATCCTCGTCGAGCTCGAGTCCGCCGGCGTCGCGGTGCGGCCCCGGGCCTCGGCGCTCATCCACGCCCAGGACAAGCTGGTCATGCGCCGCGCGCTCGAGGAGATCGGGGCGCCGATCCCGCCGTTCACGGCGGTCGACTCCGTCGAGGACGTCCGGCGCTTCCACGGCGAGCAGGAGGGGCACATCGTCCTCAAGGCCGCGCGCGGAGGCTACGACGGCCGCGGCGTGTGGATGCCGGGCTCGCTGGAGGAGGCCGAGCGCATCGCGACGGAGCAACTCGACGCCGGTGTGCCGATGATGGCCGAGGCGCGGGTGCCGTGGACCCGGGAGCTCTCCGCGCTCGTCGCCCGCTCGCCGTTCGGCCAGGGAGCGGTGTGGCCCGTCGTGGAGACGGTCCAGCGCGACGGGATCTGCGCGGTGGTGGTGGCACCGGCCACCGGGCTGCCCGACGATCTCCGCTCCGCGGTCCAGGCCACCGCCCTGCGCCTGGCCGAACACCTCGACGTCACCGGGGTGATGGCGGTCGAGCTCTTCGAGGTCACCGGTTCCGACGGCCGCCCGGGTGTGCTGGTGAACGAACTGGCGATGCGACCGCACAACTCGGGACACTGGACCATGGACGGAGCCACCACCAGCCAGTTCGAGCAGCATCTGCGGGCCGTTCTCGACTATCCGCTGGGTTCCACCGTCCCGACGGCCCCCGTGACCGTGATGGCCAACGTGCTCGGTGCGGCCCGTGCCCCGGAGATGAGCATGGACGAGCGGGTGCACCACCTCGGGGCCCGGTTCCCGCACGCCAAGGTCCACCTCTACGGGAAGTCCGAGCGGCCGGGACGCAAGATCGGGCACGTCAACGTCCTCGCCGACCCCGGGGTCGACCCGGATGACGCCGACCAGGTCGCCACGGTCCGCGCGGTGGCCGAGCACGCCGCCCACTGGCTGTCCCACGGGGAATGGGCCGACGGGTGGGACCCCCACACGGGGGCACCGGTCGGCGACTTCGACCGCTGACGCCACCCCCTTCGACGAAAGGCACCACCATGACCGCACCACAGGGCGGGCCGCAGGTCGGTCTGATCATGGGCAGCGACTCCGACTGGCCGACGATGGAGGGCGCGGCGGAGGCGCTCGCCGAGTTCGGGATCCCCTTCGAGGTGGGCGTCGTCTCGGCCCACCGGACCCCGCAGAAGATGCTGGACTACGCCCGCTCGGCCGCGGGCCGGGGTATCCGGGTGGTGATCGCGGGTGCCGGCGGGGCCGCGCACCTGCCGGGAATGGTCGCCTCCGCCACCCCGCTGCCGGTCATCGGTGTCCCGGTGCCCCTGAAGCACCTCGACGGCATGGACTCGCTGCTCTCGATCGTGCAGATGCCCGCAGGGGTGCCCGTGGCCACCGTGTCGATCGGCGGGGCCCGCAACGCCGGGCTCCTGGCGGTCCGGATCCTCGCCGCCTCCGACCCGGAGCTCCGGTCCCGGATGGAGGGTTTCCAGGCCGAGCTGGAGGCGATGGTGGAGCGCAAGGACGCCGCGCTGCGGCAGAGCCTCCTGGGCTGATCCGCCCCGTCCTCCGCGGCACCGTCCGCCCCGCCCGGGAGGCCCGCCGCCCGGGCGGGGCGAGCGGTGCCCGACTGGTAACTTGGATGGCCGGGCGCGGCACGTCAGACCCCGCGGCGATATCGACGGTGAAGGTGCGTCGTCGGCATCGCCGGGAGGTGCCCCGGACGGTGTCCGCCGCGCGATCAGCACCGACGATTCCCTCTTGGAGGACCGCACATGTCCGGTAACCCCGACTTCGACCTGTACCAGCCCGCGGAGGAGCACGAGGAGCTCCGCGCGGCGATCCGTGCCCTCTCCGAGAAGGAGATCGAGCCGCACGCCGCGGACGTCGACGAGAACGAGCGGTTCCCGCAGGAGGCGCTCGACGCGCTCAACGCCTCGGGCTTCAACGCGGTCCACGTGCCGGAGGAGTACGGCGGGCAGGGCGCGGACTCGGTCGCGGCGTGCATCGTCATCGAGGAGGTCGCCCGCGTGTGCGGTTCGTCCTCGCTGATCCCGGCCGTGAACAAGCTCGGCACGATGGGCCTGATCCTGGCCGGAGGTGAGGACCTCAAGCAACAGGTCCTGCCCGGGATCGCCGAGGGCGCGATGGCCTCGTACGCCCTGTCGGAGCGCGAGGCCGGGTCCGACGCCGCGGCCATGCGCACCCGCGCCCGCCAGGACGGCGACGACTGGATCCTCAACGGCGGCAAGGCGTGGATCACCAACGGCGGCAAGTCCACCTGGTACACCGTCATGGCCGTGACGGACCCCGAGAAGGGCGCCGGCGGCATCTCCGCGTTCATGGTGCACGCCGACGACGAGGGCTTCGGCGTCTCGAAGACCGAGAAGAAGCTCGGCATCAAGGGTTCGCCCACCGCGGAGCTGTACTTCGAGAACGTCCGCATCCCGGGTGATCGGATCATCGGCGAGCCGGGCACCGGCTTCAAGACCGCGCTGCAGACCCTGGACCACACCCGCCCGACCATCGGCGCCCAGGCCGTGGGCCTCGCGCAGGGTGCGCTCGACGCGGCGATCGCCTACACCAAGGAGCGCAAGCAGTTCGGCAAGGCGATCTCGGACTTCCAGAACACCCAGTTCATGCTCGCCGACATGGCGATGAAGGTCCAGGCCTCCCGTCTCATGGTGTACACGGCCGCCGCCAACGCCGAGCGCGGCAGCGCGCCGGGTGGGCAGAAGCTGGGCTTCATGGCCGCGGCGTCCAAGACGTTCGCCTCGGACGTCGCGATGGAGGTCACCACCAACGCCGTGCAGCTCTTCGGCGGCGCGGGCTACACCCGCGACTTCCCGGTCGAGCGCATGATGCGCGACGCCAAGATCACCCAGATCTACGAGGGCACCAACCAGATCAACCGCATGGTCATGGCGCGTCAGCTCCTGGGCTGATCCTCCGGGCACCGGCCCGCCGACCGGCACACGAGAGCCGCCACTTCCGACCGGGGGTGGCGGCTCTCGACGTGGATGCCATGGCAGCGGGGTGGCGCGGTGCCGCGGCGCCGGGCCGTCAGAGGGTGAGGGTGGACCGCTCCGTGGTGGCCACGTCCGCGACCCCCGGTGCATCCGGGTCCGATCCGGTGACCAGGACGGCGGAGCCCCCCGAGGCGAGGATCCGGCCGAGGACGCCCACGACGTCGTCCCGCTCGCGGCCGGCGACGAGCGCCCGGCCGGCCAGCGCCGG
>NZ_JAALDZ010000216.1:0-2766 GCF_014145125.1 Dietzia sp. CQ4
AAGATCTTCTCCGTCGAGTTGACCTCCACCAGCTGGCCCGGCATGCCGGTGGCCTCGAGCGAGAAGAACGCGGTCTGATCGGACACGCGCGCCGCCTGCTGCATGTTGTGCGTCACGATCACGATGGTGAACTCGCTCTTGAGCTCGGCGATGAGGTCCTCCACCGCGAGGGTGGAGATGGGGTCGAGCGCGGAGCAGGGCTCGTCCATGAGCAGGACCTGGGGCTCGATGGCGATCGCGCGGGCGATACACAGGCGCTGCTGCTGACCGCCGGAGAGCCCCCCGCCCGGCTTGTCCAGTCGATCCTTGACCTCGTTCCACAGATTGGCGCCGCGCAGCGACTTCTCGGCCACCTCGTCCAGGGTCTTCTTGTTCCTGACGCCCTGGAGCCTGAGGCCGGCGGTGACGTTCTCCTTGATCGACATCGTCGGGAACGGGTTGGGCCGCTGGAACACCATGCCGATGGTCCGTCGGACGGCGACGGGGTCCACCTTCTTGTCGTAGATGTCCACGCCGTCGAGCTTGATGGATCCCGTGGCGTACGCGCCCGCGATCTCCTCGTGCATGCGGTTGAGCGAGCGGAGCACGGTGGACTTGCCGCAGCCGGACGGGCCGATGAACGCGGTCACCGAGCGCGGGGGGACGTGGAGGTCGACGTCCTTCACGGCGTGGAAGTCACCGTAGAAGATGTCGACGTTCTCGAGGTCGAGTCGCTTGGCCATGACAGGGTCCTTACTTGGTCTTCGGCGCGAGCGCCTTGGAGGCGAACGTGGCGAGGACGTTCGCCAGCGCGATGATGATGATCAGGGTGAGGGCGGCGCCCCAGATCCGGTACTGGCCGGCTTCCGTCGGGTTCGAGAGCTGGTTGAAGATCAGCAGCGGCAGCGAGGCCATGTTGCCCTCGAAGAGGCTGTAGTTGAAGCTCGCCGTGTACCCCACGAGGATCAGTACCGGGGCGGTCTCGCCCATCACCCGGGCGATCGAGAGGAAGACCCCGGAGATCATGCCCGACAGCGCGGTCGGGACCACGATGCTGACGATGGTCTTCCACTTGGGCACGCCGAGCGCGTAGGACGCCTCACGGAGCTCGTCCGGGACGAGCTTGAGCATCTCCTCGGTGGAGCGCACGATCAGCGGCAGCATGAGCAACACCAGCGCCAGGCTCACCGCGAACGCGCTGAGCTGGAACCTCAGCACCGAGACCCAGACGCCGAAGATGAAGATGGCGGCCACGACCGAGGGCACGCCCGCGAGCACGTCGACCATGAAGGTGGTCGGCTTGGCCAGCCTCGACTCGGGGTACTCGACCAGCATGATGCCCGCCGCCACCCCCAGCGGGATCGAGATGACCGCGGCGATGATCGCCTGGACGAGGCTGCCGTAGATGGCGTGCCCCACACCGCCACCCATCGAGGACGGGGAGACGAGGAAGAACGAGTTCGTCCACCAGGTGGGGTTGATGACCGCGGGGATGCCGGACTCGATCACCTTGTAGAGCAGCGCCACCAGCGGGATGACGGCCAGCACGAAGCACAGCGAGAAGATCACCGTCGCCGCCCTGTCCTTGATCCTGCGGCTGCCGGCGATCGGCAGGAACGTGTCCGACGGCTTGGCGGGCTTGGCGAGGTCGGGAGTTGCCTGGGTCATCAGCCGTTGACCTTTCCACCGGACACGGAGCGTGCGATGAGGTTGACGAAGAAGGTGAGGATGAAGAGCACGAGACCCGCCGCGATGTAGGCACCGGTCGGCAGCGGGTGGTTGAACTCGGCCGCGCCCGACGCGATCTTGGAGGCGAACGTGAAGCCGCCGTCGAAGAGCGAGAGCGTGCCGGGGGCGCTCGCGGCCCGCAGGATGATGAGGACCGCGACGGTCTCGCCGAGCGCCCGGCCGAGCGCGAGCATGGAGCCCGCGATCATGCCGGACTTGGCGTAGGGGAAGCACGTCATCCGGATCTTCTCCCACTTGGTGGCGCCCAGGGCGAGGGCGGCCTCCTGGTGGAGCGAGGGGGTCTGGCGGATGGTCTCGCGCGACATCGAGGTGATGATCGGCAGGATCATGATCGCCAGGACCACCCCGGCGGTGAAGATGGTCCCGCCGCCGGCGATCGACACGTTGCCGTCGCCGAACAGGAAGATCCATCCGAGGTTCTCGTTGAGCCACGTCGACAAAGGGACCAACAACGGCCCGAGCACGATCAGGCCCCACATGCCGTAGATGATCGACGGGACCGCCGCGAGCAGGTCGATGAGCGCCGACAGCGACCTCGACAGCCGGGCCGGCGCGTACTGCACGAGGAACGTCGCGATGCCGATGGACACCGGAACGGCGAGGAACAACGCGAAGAGCGAGCTCAGCACGGTCACCCTGAACATGTCGAGGATGCCGAACCGCATGTTGTCCGGATCGCTCGTGTTCCACTCGGACGACGTGAGGAAGTTGACGTTGTTCGCCAGGAGGGAGGGCGTCGCCTGCATGACCAGGACGATCGCGATCAGGGCGATGAGAGCGACGATGACGGCGCCGGCCGCCACCGTGACGCCCCGGAACACCGCGTCCGCCTTCTGCGAGGACCGGCCCTCGAGGAGGTCGCCCTTGGCGCCCTTCTCCGTATCCGGCACCGACCCCGAGCTGCCGGGGAGCCCGCCGGACTGCCCGGTGTTCCGGTCGGCGTGGCGGTCGACGGATTCGTGAACTGTCATGGGACCTTCAGTCGCTCGGGGGATGAGATGGCCGGTCACCGGCTCGCCGCGATCAGCGGCGGGCCGG
>NZ_JAALDZ010000217.1:0-11585 GCF_014145125.1 Dietzia sp. CQ4
GGGGCCGGACCACCCGTCCGGCCCCCGGCCCCGCGGCGACCCGCCGCCACTCCGATTCCCCACACGAAAGGGCTGACACCACCCATGCTCTCCAGCCTCACCCACGCCCCGACCATCGCCCCGGCCGACCTGCGCGATGCGATGCACTCGGACTCCCCGCCCACCGTCATCGACGTGCGGTCCGGCGCCGAGTACTCCTCGGTCCACATCCGCGGCTCCTACAACGTGCCGCTGCCCCTGCTCGCCGAGCACGGGGAGGAGTTCGCCTCCCGCCTGCCCGGACAGGTCGTGTTGATCTGCCAGTCGGGCAACCGCGCCCGCCAGGCAAATGAGCGCCTGGAGTCCGTGGGCGTGGACCCCGACTCGGTGACCGTCCTCGACGGCGGGATCGCCGCGTTCGAGTCCGCCGGCGGCGAGGTCGTCCGCGGCGCGGGCCCGTGGGCGATGGACCGGCAGGTCCGCATGGCCGCCGGCTCCCTCGTGCTGGCGGGCGTGACTGCCTCGAAGGTGCTCTCCCCGAAGTTCGCCTACCTCGCCGGCGCCATCGGGGCCGGGCTGACCTACTCCGCCGCGAGCAACTCCTGCGCCATGGCCGCCGCCCTGTCGAAGATGCCGTGGAACCGCTCGGCCGACGAGCCCGGACTCGGCTCCGTGCTCGACTCGCTGCCCGCCCGCTCCTGACCCACCCGACCCGCGACACCGGAACCGGCGCCCCGCCGGAGAAAGGCACCTGACATGGAGATCACCACGATCATCGTCGTGGCCCTGGCCGTCCTGGTCGGACTGTCTCTGGGCCTGCTCGGCGGGGGCGGTTCCATCCTCGTCGTCCCGCTGCTCACCTACATCGGCGGACTCGATCCCAAGGAGGCCATCGCCACCTCGCTGTTCGTCGTCGGCGCGACCTCGCTGGTCAGCCTGTTCGGCCACGCCCGCAAGGGCAACGTCCGGTGGCGCACCGGCCTGATCTTCGGCGCCGCCGGCATGGTCGGCGCGTTCGGCGGCGGGCTGGCCGGCGGCTACATCCCCGGCACCGTCCTGATGGTCGCCTTCGCGATCATGATGATCGCCACCGCGGGCGCCATGATCAAGGGTCGCAAGGACCGCGACGGCCAGAGCACCACCCATCACCACCCGCTGTGGCGGATCCTGCTCGACGGTCTCGTCGTGGGCGCCGCCACCGGACTGGTCGGTGCGGGCGGCGGATTCCTCGTCGTCCCGGCCCTGGTGCTCCTGGCGGGTCTACCGATGACCGTCGCGGTGGGCACGTCCCTGCTGGTCATCGCCATGAAATCCTTCGCTGGACTCGGCGGCTACCTCACCTCGGTCAGCCTGGACTGGCCGCTCGTCGCCGCCGTCACCGCCGCCGCCATCGCCGGCTCCTTCGTCGGCATCCGGCTCACCTCGGTCGTCCCCGAGAAGGCGCTGCGCAAGGGGTTCGGCTACTTCGTCCTGCTCATGGGAGCCTTCGTCCTGTCCCAGGAGCTGCCCTTCCCCGCCGCACCGATCATCCTGGGCACCGTCGCCGTCCTGGGCACTGCCGCGGCGACCTGCCTCCTCGCCGCCAAGGACCGCTGCCCGCTGAGATCCGCCACCCCGATCGCCGCGCGGGCCTCGTGACGCGGAGCTGAACGGCCCCGACCGCACGGACCACGGCCCGTGCGGTCGGGGCCGTTCCCGTCGACGCCGGTTGTCCTCCGACCGCGGTGCGCGCACCATTCGCGTCATGGATACAACTCTGCTCTGGGACGGCTGGGAACCGGTCGTCCACTCCGTCGTCATGGTCGTGTGCGGTTTCGTCGCCCTGGTCGTGATCCTCCGGGTATCCGGCCCACGCACCATGGCCAAGATGACGCCCCTCGACTTCATCGTGGCGGTGACCATCGGTTCGGCGTTCGGGCGCACACTCACCGCCACCGAGGTGCCGCTGGCGCAGACGGTCCTGGTGTTGGCGCTACTCGTGGGCGTCCAGTGGTTGTTCGCGGCGGTCCGCGCGCGGTCTCCGCGCGTCCGGTCCCTGCTGGACAGCCCGCCGATCCTCCTCTATTACCAGGGACGGATGCAGGGCAGGGCGCTACGGAGCCACCGCCTTCTCGAGGAGGACGTCCACACCGCGGCCCGGCAATCCGGGAAGGGTTCGCTCGAGCAGGTCGCGGCGGTGATCCTCCAACAGGACGGCAGCCTGGGGGTCATCGGTCGCGACGATCTGGGCGACGCCTCGAGCCTCCTGCCCTTCACGGGCCGACACGACATCCGTGACAACGAGGGCTGATCGAGGGATAGCTCGAGGGATAAAGAAATCATCCCCAACCGGTGGCGTGAGGAATATCACATCGTTACGGTGACCCCACTGTGCTATCGAAAGGCGGGGTCATGGATCAATTCAACCGGAGGGCCTTTCTCGCGCGGGCGTCCCTGTTCGGTGCATTCGTCAGCGCGGGCGTCGCGTTTCCGGGCGCCCTGAACGGCTCCCTCGGAGCGGTGGGACGAGCGAACGCCCAGGGCACGGGGAGTGCCGTCCTCGACGCGGTCGAGGAGTTCTCCCTGGACACCATGCGGGCGCTGTGTGTGATGGTCATGCCCGGACCCGACGAGTGGTCGAGGCAACAGGGCACGCCGCGCGAGGACCCGGGACCGATCGAGGTCGGCGGCGGCGAGTTCATGAAGGACCTGTTCGACAACTACCTCGCGATGGGTGATCAGCTGTCCCGACCACTCGCGCTGGGGCTCGGCGAGGCGCTCTCCGACATGGGGATCCCCACAGAGCCCTTCCTCGGCCTGAGCGAACCCGACGGCCGCCGCATCGACCAGGTCCTCGGGTACGTCTACAGCGACCGCGTCCTCCCCCTGTCGCTCCCCGTCGCGCTGCTGCTCAACACGGGCGCGCTACTCGTCAACCCCGGATCGATCGTCGGCCCGCTCGGGTCGCCGTTCTCCCGCCTGTCGCTCGGGGACAAGTGCCGGGTGCTCGAGGGGATCGAGGGGCCCGTCCCGCAACTCATCTCGATCATCGACGGCGCCCTGCCGGTCCCGCTCCGCGGTTCGGCGTCGGGATTCCTCCGCTTCGCCGGTGGGATCCTGCTCCAGGGCACCGCCTTCGGCGTGTACTCCGAGCAGAACAACTTCGACCGCGCGACCCGGACGGTGACCCCTCGGCCCGTCCCCTGGGACCTCACCGGGTTCCGGCCCACCGGCCTGGTCGACGGCCATCCCGAGTTCATCGGGTACTACCAGAACCGCACGGAGGTGCCCGCGGATGCGTGATGTCATCGTCATCGGAGCAGGAGGGGGCGGCCCCGTCGTCGCCGCCGAGCTGGCCGGCAGGGGGCTGGACGTCCTCGTCCTCGAGGGCGGCCCCCGACACGCCGATCCCGAGAACCAGTGGTCCCACGCGGAGAACGACGCCAACAACCCGAACGACGGGTTCCTCCGTTTCGGCCCGGAGGACCGGGACAAGCCCGCGTGGTTCCGGGAATGGACCGACAACCTCTTCGTCTGGCAGTTGTCCGGCGTCGGCGGTACCACCCAGCACTACTACGGGAACAGTCCCCGCCCCATGCCGGGAGCGTTCCGCGGGTACACCGGTGCGGACGCCGCGGAGTACGACACCGCCCACCTCTTCCCCTTCAGCTACGAGGAGCTGGTCCCGTACCTGGAATGGGTGGAGGCGACGCTCCCGGTGGAGACCGCGGCGATGGGCACCAAGGAGGAGATCACCTTCCGGGGATGCGAGGGCATCGGGCTCCCGGTCCAGACCTCCCGCGACATCACCAGGCCCGCGTTCCGGCCCCAGCAGAACGCGATCCTCCAGCCCGGGGGGAACTCGGGCCGGACGGACGACTCCAACCTGCTCACCTACCCGCAGGCCACCGGCTGCACGTTCTGCGGTCACTGCTTCCAGGGGTGTTACGTACCCCGGCAGGCCCCGCGGAACCAGTACGCCAAACGCTCCACGGACAACAGCTACGTCCCGCTCGGGCTGACCGCGGACGCGGTCCGACCCGGAGGCCGCGCCTTCGAGTTGATCGCGGACAGCTTCGTACAGTCCATCCGGCACGAGCAGGAAGGTGCGCACACCGTGGCCAGGGGGGTGACCTGGCGCAACAACACCACCGGCGCGACCTTCTCCGAGGACGCCCGCGTCGTGGTTCTGGCCGGCGGGGTCACCGAGAGCCCTCGCCTGTGGTTCAACAGCGGGCTGCCCAACCCGAACGACTGGGTCGGCCGCGGGCACACCGACCACCACTTCGACTGGGTGGTCGGCAGCTTCGACGAGTACACCGGCAATTCCAAGGGAGCCAACTCGGCCGCACGGATGGACTGGCCGGGTCGCGGCGGCATGGAGAACGTGGGGCTGGGTCCCGCGATCCAGGCGTTCACGCTGTCACTGTCCGACTCCGGGGTCCGCGGGGTCTACGACAACGGGCGCGGACTCTACGGACCGTGGGACGGCCCCTCGGGCCGCCTGGTGGGCAACGAGCTCAAGGACCTCATGATGGGCGGGATCGACAACCTGCTCAACTTCCTCGTGATCACCGACGATCACGTCCAGTCGACCAACCGGATCACCCCGTCCCTCTTCCCCGCCGACGAGAACGGCGCGCCGGCCAAGGTGGACATCACGCTGCGGAACCGCTCCCCGCGGACACAGGAGAACCGGGAGTTCATGGTGCGCAAGTCCGCGGAGATCATGCGGGCCGCCGGAGCGAAGAAGGTGTATCGGTTGGACTGGGCTCCGCTGCTGCTCCACGTGCACTCGTCGATGCGGATGGGCGAGTCCGACCAGAACTCGGTGCTGGACGCGAACGCCGAGGCGCGGTGGGTCAAGCGGCTGTTCATCGCCGACAACTCGGCGCTCGCCAATGCGCTCGGCGGACCCAATCCGACCCTGACCACCCAGGCGCTCGCCACCCGGACGGCGGAGAAGATCTTCCAGCTGTACTTCGGCGGGGACTCCTGGGTGGACTCCGAGGCCCCGATCGTGAGCACGGACGGCAGGATCTCCGCCCGCATGAACGCGATGGGGCTCTGAGTGGGCGGGCTCTGAGTGGAGGGGCGCTGAGCGGAGGGCCGCTGAGAGGAGGGCCGCTGAGCCCGGCACCCCCGCCTGCGGCGCCGAGCGCGTTCGCGTCCCGAGCAGCACACCGGGTGATAGTTTTTCTTCATCTCCGAGGTCGATGCTCCGGGAGGGCAACCCATGTGCACGCGAACGCTCTGGTCAACGGGTGAGGACCTGGTCCTGGCCGGCCGCACCATGGACTACGAGGTGGATCTGCGGACCAACCTGTGGGCGTTCCCCCGGGGACTCTCCCGCGACAACGGCGTGGACGACAGCCTCCGCTGGACCTCGGTCCACGGCAGCGTGGTGGCCGCGGCCTACGACCTGGCGAGCACGGACGGGATCAACGAGGCGGGCCTGGCCGGCCACCTGCTGTGGCTGGCGGAGTCCGACTACGGCGAGCGCGACCCGGACCGTCCGGCGTTGAGCGCCTCCGCGTGGGTGCAGTACATGCTGGACAATTTCGCGACCGTCGCCGAGGCCGTGGACTGGATGCGTCGGTCCCGGGTCCAGATCCGGACGTCCGGAGACCCGGTCACCGGCACCACCGTCACCGTCCACCTGGCGCTCGACGACCGCAGCGGCGACTCGGCGATCATCGAGTACATCGACGGTGAACCCCACATCTGGCATGACCGGTCCTACACGGTCATGACCAATTCGCCGCCGTTCGCCGAGCAGCTCGAACGCCTCCACGAGATCAAGGGCTTCGGCGGTGACCGCCCCCTCCCCGGCGGCACGGACGCCGACGAGCGGTTCGCCCGCGCGGCCTTCTACCTGGACCGGCTCCCCGCGCCCGCCGACCGGACCGGGGCCGTCGCGGAGCTGCTGAGCGTGATGCGCAACGCGTCCCAACCGTTCCGCGTGCCGGATCCGGATCACCCCAACGCCTCCACCACCCTGTGGCGGACCATCACCGACCACGTCGACGGTGTGTACGTCTTCGAGGACACCGGTCGGCCCAACATCGTCTGGGTCCGGCTGGACGGCCTCGACCTGTCGGAGGGCGCACCCGTGCGCAAGCTCGACCTGGTCGCCGACACCGGGCTCGAGGGGGGACTGGTCGGCGAGGTCAGCGCGCACTTCGAGGCGACGGCCCCGATGGAGTTCCTCCGTGCGTCCTGAGACCCGCGCTCAGAAGACGGCGATCCCCAGCCGTCGGCGCACCCGGAGGTCCCACAGGTTGAGCGTGTAGACCACGCGCAGCGGCCTGGACAGGACCAGGTCGAGCGCGGCCGCGAGGTTCACGATGATCCGGCGGCGCCGGAGGTCCTGAGGGGTGATGGTCCAGCGCATCTCGTCACGGATCCGCTCGGGGACCGCGAACTTGGTCATGGACAGACTCCACGGGCCGAGGGTCTTGTGCGCGAGAGTCCCCAGCTGCTTCATCCGGATCTCGAGGACCGTGAAGTCGGCGAGCGACTGGAGGTACTCGCGGACGGTGTCGTCGATCCGGACGCCGTCGATGCACTCGGCGAATCGCCGCTCGTACTCGGTCCAACTCGCCGGCCACCGGGCCTCGGGCACGTTCAGGGTGGTGCCGAGCGGCCGCGCGAGCTCGATCACCCGGTCGAGCTCCGCCTCCGACAGCGGCCCGTGCACCATCTCCCACTGATCGATGTAGTAGCGGACCAGACACAGCGCCACCCACGTCTGTGAGGCCGCGGAGTTGGCGTTGTAGCGGACCGGACTGGACCCGGTGGAGTAGACCTGCGCGTGGATCTCCCGCACCGCCTCGTGGAAGAACTTCCTGTCCTCCTGGTTCCCCAGCGTCGCCACGGCGAGGTACTGGGCGGTGGTCCTGCCGCGCTTGATCGGACGGAGGTCACCGCGGCCCCGGTCCACCCGGCTCTCGACCACGCCGTACCCGACGGCGGGGTCGGCGAGCTGCATCACCACGTTCGCGGCGGGAAGCCAGAACCATAGGTGCGTGGACAGGTCGGGGAGGTGCCGGATCCTCGTCGGGTCGACGCCTGCGTCGGCGGATCGCGTCCCTGCGTTCATCACATCACTCCCCGGGCCTGTCCGTGCCGCCCGCGTCGACGGCCCTGTTTCAGATCACATATATCTTACATTGCAACACGGAAGGGGGGAACCCTTTGGACGACCGCGCGGTCGGGACGCGCCGACTGGCAAGATAGGGTTGCCTAACTTAAGGAGGCCCCCGTGGCAGATGAGCGCAAGAGCCCCACCCCGACCACCCTCACCGTGCTGCGCACCGAGACGGTGAGCGCCCACATGGTCCGGGTCGTCCTCGGCGGCGCGGGGTTCGACGCCTTCGCCCCGCGAGCGGAGACCGACAGCTACGTCAAACTCGAACTGCCCTCCGAGGACGGCCCCGTGGTGCGGACCTACACCGTGCGACGCGTCGACCTCCCGGCCCGCGAGATCTGGATCGACTTCGTCGTGCACGGAGACGCGGGCGTGGCGGGGCCGTGGGCCCGGACGGTCGCGCCCGGGACCGACGTCACCGTCCGGGGGCCGGGCGGCGGGTACCGTCCCGACCCCGAGGCGGACTTCCACCTCCTCGCCGGGGACGAGACCGCGGTCCCCGCGATCTCCGCCGCGCTGGAGGCCCTGCCCGAGGACTCGGTGGGAGCGGTGTTCCTGGAGGTGGGAGACGACGACGACGAGGTGTCGCTCACCGCTCCGGAGGGGGTGCGGATCACCTGGCTGCACCGCGGGACCCCCTCCACCCACGCCGGCCCCGGACGGATCGACGGCGACGCGCCGCTGGTCGTCGCCCTCCGGGAGATGCCGTGGCCGGACGGCGACGTGCAGGTGTTCGTGCACGGCGAGGCCGAGACCGTGATGAAGCACCTGCGCCCCCTGCTGCGCTCCGGACGCGGCGTCCCGGCCCGGCGGGCCTCGATCTCGGGATACTGGCGCCGGGGCCGCACGGAGGAGGGTTTCCGCACCTGGAAACGCGAGTTGGCGGAATCGGAGCCGGATCAGCAACCCGTGAGGTGAGTCCCGGGTTACCCGGTCGGTGTGACCCGGTACCCTCATGTGCCAGCACTGTTAACGCATCCGGCCCCTCACGCTCACCCGTGACCGTAGACAAGGCATGGCACATGGCATTCTCACGCGCGACGCTCTTCACCGGACTGGTGGCCACCTCGGCACTCGTCCTCGCAGGCTGCACCGGCGGCTCCGACGATGACGCCGCCGGTGGCGGCGGCGAGTCCTACACGATCGGCATCAACCAGCTCGTCCAGCACCCCGCCCTCGACGCGGCCACCGCGGGCTTCAAGGAGGCCTTCGCCGACGCCGGTGTCGAGGTGGAGTTCAACGAGCAGAACGCCAACGGTGAGCAGGCCACCGCGCTGACCATCGCGCAGCAGTTCGCCGCCGACGACCTGGACCTCACCCTGGCAGTGGCGACCCCGGCCGCCCAGGCGATGGCCCAGAACATCATCAACATCCCGCTGCTGTTCACCGCGGTCACCGACCCGGTCTCGGCCGAGCTCGTCGACTCGATGGAGGAGCCGGGCGCCAACGTCACCGGCACCTCGGACGCCGCGCCGATCGACGAGCAGCTCGAGCTGCTCAAGGAGATCGTCCCCGACGCCGAGCGCGTCGGCATCGTCTACGCCTCGGGCGAGGTCAACTCGCAGGTCCAGGTGGACCAGGCCGAGGAGGCCGCCGGCCCGCTCGACCTGGAGATCGTCACCCAGACCGTCACCACGGTCAACGAGATCCAGCAGGCCGTCGAGGCGCTCGGTGACGTCGACGCGATCTACGTCCCGACCGACAACATGGTCGTCTCCGGTATCGCCTCGCTGGTCCAGGTGGCCGAGTCCAAGCAGATCCCCGTTATCGCCGCGGAGGAGGGCACCGTCGAGGGCGGCGCCGTCGCCACGCTGGGCATCGACTACACCGAGCTCGGCCGCCAGACCGGCGAGATGGCGCTGCGCATCCTCCGCGACGGCGAGGACCCGGCCACGATGCCGGTCGAGACCGCGACGGAGTTCACCTACGTGGTCAACGAGGCCGCCGCCGAGCGCCAGGGCGTCACCATCCCGGAGGACATCCTCGCCGAGGCTGAGAAGAAGTGATCGGCGCCGTCGAGGTAGGCCTCATCTACGGGGTCATGGCGCTGGGGGTCTATCTGACCTTCCGCGTGCTCAACTTCCCCGACCTCACCGTCGACGGCAGCTTCACCACCGGCGCCGCCACCGCGGCGACCGCACTCCTCGCCGGCTGGAACCCGGTGGTCGCGACCCTGGCGGGTTTCGTCACCGGGTTCCTCGCCGGCGTGGTCACCGGACTGTTGCACACCAAGGGCAAGATCGACGGGCTACTGGCCGGCATCCTCACCATGATCGCCCTGTGGTCGGTCAACCTGCGGATCATGGGAGGCGCGAACGTCCCGCTGCTGCGTCAGGACACCGCGTTCACACCGCTGCGCGAGGCCGGCATCCTCGGCACCTGGGGTGGCGTCGCCGTCCTCGCGCTGGCCGTGGTGCTGCTCGGCCTCGTCGTCGTCTGGTTCCTCACCACGAACCTGGGACTGTCGATCCGCGCCACGGGCGACAACGGCCCGATGATCTCCTCGTTCGGTGTCTCCACCGACTTCACCAAGACCCTCACCCTCGCCCTGTCCAACGGCCTCGTGGGCATGTGCGGCGCCCTGGTCGCGCAGTACAGCGGATTCGCCGACATCTCGATGGGCGTGGGGCTGATCCTGGTGGGCCTGGCATCGGTGATCCTCGGCCAGGCGATCCTCGGCCAGCGCAGGCTGGTGTTCGCCGTGTTCGCCGTGGTCGTGGGTGCGGTGCTCTACCGCCTCATCATCTTCGCGGCCCTGCAGGTGGGCCTGAACCCCAACGACATGAAGGCCATCACGGCGATCCTGGTGGTGATCGCACTGCTCGTGCCCAGGTGGAAATCCATGGGTGGTCGGTTCGGGCGCAAGCCCACGACCGCGGTCGCCGCGAACGAGCGCGCGGTGGCGGGCGCCGGGACCGCCGTCGACGCCGGGCCCGAGTCCGCCGACACCGCCGCGACCGGCGCCAAGGAGACCTGACGATGCTGACAGTCACCGATGTGTCCAAGACCTTCTTCCCGGGCACCGTCAACGAGCGCCGCGCACTCCACGGTCTCAGCCTCACGATGGCCGAGGGCGACTTCGTCACCGTGATCGGCTCCAACGGCGCCGGCAAGTCGACCCTGCTCAACGTCGTGTCCGGGCGGTTGATCCCCGACGCCGGGCGGATCGACATCGACGGTAGGAACGTCTCCCGACTTCGCGACCACAAGCGTGCGAAGTACGTGGGCCGCGTCTTCCAGGACCCGCTGGCCGGGACCGCGCCCACCCTCACCATCGAGGAGAACCTGTCGCTCGCGGTCCTGCGGGGCAGGCGACGTGGACTCGGCCCCAGCCTGAACAAGAAGCGCCGCGCGCAGTTCGCCGACCAGCTCGCCATGCTCGAGCTGGGTCTCGAGGACCGGCTCACCGCCAAGGTCGGGTTGCTCTCGGGAGGCCAGCGACAGGCGCTCTCGCTCCTCATGGCCGGGTTCACCCAACCGCGGATCATGCTGCTCGACGAGCACACCGCGGCCCTGGACCCGCAGCGGGCCGAGCTGGTCACCACGATCACCGAGCGGATCGTCCGCGAGGGCGGACTCACGACGCTCATGGTCACGCACAACATGGAGCAGGCCATCCGGCTGGGCAACCGGCTGATCATGATGCACGAGGGCCGGATCGTCTACGAGGCCGACGACCAGAAGAAGGCGTCGCTCACCGTGCAGGACCTGCTCAAGGAGTTCGCCAACATCAAGGGCGCGACACTGTCCGACAAGGCGTTCCTGGGCTGAGGCCCCGCCCGGCCCCCATCGACAAGAGCGTTCCGCACACCCGCCTCTCGAGCGATGTGTTCGGAACGCTCTTCTCGTCGGGGTCAGGCCCCGGGTCCCGGGCGGCGGCCCTCGGAGTTCCGGCGTGCGGGAACAGCCTCCCAGCCGTCGCCGCGACGGCGGACCAGGCCCCTCCGCTCGAACTCCTCGAACCACCCCGGGGCCGGCCACTCGCCCCAGCGCTCGGCGTAGTGGGCCCCGTTGCGCAGCAGATCCTGCAGGTGCTCCACCGGCGGAGACGACACGGGATGCCACCGGTGGTAGGCGTGGGCGCCCGCCACCAGCACGACCGGCACCCGCCGGTACAGCAGTCTGCGACCGAAGTCGGTGTCCTCGGCGCCGTAGCCGGTGAACTGCTCGTCGAACCCACCGAAATCCGTGCGGATACGTGTCCAGAGGTCGGAGTGGAGGGCGAAGGAGAGCGACCAGAACATCCCGAACTCGTCCGCCTCGAGTCGTCGGACGCCGTGTTCCGGGAACGGCCGCGCGGCGTGAGGGTCGGTGAGTTCCGCCAGCTCGGAGGGGTCCGGTGCCCCCGCGGATTCCGGTAGGTAGGTGACCGGGCCCACGCCCACCGCGTCGGACGGGAGCTCCGCGTACCTGCACCCCAGATCCGGGCCGGGCATGCAGTCGACGTCGAGGAAGATGATCAGGTCGGCGCCGGACT
>NZ_JAALDZ010000218.1:0-3351 GCF_014145125.1 Dietzia sp. CQ4
GGGCCGGCCGCCGCCAGCGCCGCGGGCACAGAGGCCGCCCTCTCCGCGCCCTCGGCCGACCACCCTGCGTCCCGGGTGCACACGATGTTGCGGCGACCGGGCAGGGGCCGGAAGCGGGCGGGGATCGAGTCCCAGGTGGCCCGGCCCATCACGACGGGGCGCCCGGTGGTCGCCTGCTTGAAGTACGCCAGGTCCTCGGGGATGTGCCAGGGCATGTCACGACCGTCGCCGATCACCCCGCCGCGGGCCTGCGCCCACACCATCCGGACCGGCACGGCCGTCGTCTCCCGGCTCAGACCGCGACCGGGGCCTTGATGCCCGGGTGGTGCTCGTATCCGACCACGTCGAAGTCCTCGAAGCGGTAGTCGAAGACCGAGTCCGCGCGGCGCAGGCGCAGCTCCGGGTAGGGGTAGGCCTCGCGGGCCAGCTGCGTCCTGACCTGCTCGACGTGGTTGTCGTAGATGTGGCAGTCGCCCCCGGTCCAGATGAACTCGCCCACCTCGAGCCCGACCTGCTGCGCCACCATGTGGGTGAGCAGCGAGTAGGAGGCGATGTTGAACGGCACCCCCAGGAAGAGGTCGGCGCTGCGCTGGTAGAGCTGGCAGCTCAGCTTGCCGTCGGCCACGTAGAACTGGAACAGCAGGTGGCAGGGCGGCAGGGCCATGTCCGTCAGCTCGCCCACGTTCCACGCCGAGACGATGTTGCGCCGCGAATCGGGGTCGGTGCGCAGCAGGTCCACGGCGTTCGCGATCTGGTCCACGTGCCGGCCGTCGGGGGTGGGCCAGGACCGCCACTGCACGCCGTAGACGGGTCCGAGCTCGCCGCGCTCGTCAGCCCACTCGTCCCAGATGCTCACGCCGTTCTCGCGCAACCAGCCCACGTTGGAGTCGCCGCGCAGGAACCACAGCAGCTCGTAGGCCACCGACTTGAAGTGGACGCGCTTGGTGGTGATCAGCGGGAATCCCGCCGCCAGGTCATAGCGCAGCTGGTGGCCGAACAGGCTCCGGGTGCCCGTTCCCGTGCGGTCGGCCTTGGCGGTGCCCTGCTCCAGGACGAGTCGGAGCAGGTCCTCGTACGGGGTGGGGACGGTCATGACCTGCAGTCTACGTTCGGGTCGCCTGCGCGGCCTGCGCGGCCAGGATCTTCTCGGTGAGCTCGGGGCGACAGATCAGGACGTCCGGGGAGTGGGTGTCGGGTTTGTTGAACCGGATCGGCGTCCCGTCCAGGCGGGAGGCGTGCAACCCCGCGGCCAGGGCGACGCCGACCGGCGCGGCCTGGTCCCACTCGTCCTGCCCCCCGGCGTGGAGGTAGGCGTCCGCGTCGCCGAGCAGGACGGAGAGCATCTTGGCACCGGCCGAGCCCATGGGCCGCACCTCCAGGCCGACCGCGTCCGCGACCTGGAGCGCCCCCGGCGGGGGGTTGTTGCGGCTGATCACCATGGTCCCCGAATGGGGGCCGTCCACGTGGTCGACCTGGTCCGAGCGGAACACGCGCCCCGAGTCGGGCAGCCCCACGGAGGCGACGGTGGGCCGGCCGTCGACGACGAGCGCGACGTGCACCGACCAGTCCGAGCGGCCCGTCGAGAACTCCTTGGTGCCGTCGATCACGTCGATGATCCAGACGCGGGACTTGTCCAGCCTGCTGAGATCGTCCGAGACCCCCTCGGAGAGCGTCCCGTCATCCGGGCGGTGCACGGCCAGCACCTCGTCGGTCCAGTTCTGCGCGACCTCGTTGGCGACACGGGCGAGCGAGCGCCCTCGGAGCAGCCCCCCGGCGCGCGTGCCCCGGACGATGTCACCGATCCCCGTGGCGAGGAAACAGGCGAGGTCGTCGTCGTCGAGATCGCGCATGCTGTCGCTGTGCATGCTCACAGTCTTGCGCATGCCGACACTCTACGGAGGTGGGGCGCGGGTCGGGCCGATGTCGTAGGCGTGCGACATCATGAGTTCATGTCCGACGCACTGGAGCGGTTCCACCCGGCCACAGCCTCGTGGTTCCGTGGGGCGTTCGACCGGCCCACCCCCGCGCAGGAGGGAGCGTGGGCGTCCCTGGCGAGCGGCGCCCACACGCTCGTCGTGGCCCCCACGGGGTCGGGCAAGACCCTCTCGGCGTTCCTGGACTCGCTCGACCGACTCATGTTGGGCGGCGGCCACAGCACCAGTACCAGCACCAGCACCAGCACCAGCGACGGTGACAGCACAGGCGCACCCCCGCCCGGCACCCGTGTGCTCTACATCTCCCCGCTCAAGGCGCTGGCGGTGGACGTCGAGCGCAATCTCCGGGCGCCGCTCGCCGGGATCGCGCGCGAGGCCGCGTCCCTGGGCGTGGAGACCGCGGAGGTGACGGTGGGGATCCGCACCGGTGACACGCCGCCCGAGGAACGCCGGCGGCAGCGGTCGCGGCCACCGCACGTGTTGGTCACCACCCCCGAGTCGCTCTTCCTGCTCCTCACCTCGGCCGCACGGGAGACCCTGGCCACGGTCGACACGGTGATCATCGACGAGATCCACGCGGTGGCCGCCAGTAAGCGCGGCGCCCACCTCGCCCTCAGTCTCGAGCGACTGGACGACCTGCTGGACACCCCCGCCCGGAGGGTGGGCCTGTCCGCCACCGTCCGGCCGCACTCCGAGGTGGCCCGCTTCCTCGCGGGCGAGCGGCCGGTGACCGTGGTGGCGCCGGGATCCGACAAGCGTTTCGAGCTCACGGTCCGGGTGCCCGTGGAGGACATGGCGGACCTGTCCTCGGCCGGCTCGGACGTCACCGCTCCGCCCGGAACGCCGGGCGAGGGGTCGATCTGGCCGCACGTCGAGCGTCAGGTGGTGGACCTGGTCACGGCGCACCGCTCGACGATCGTGTTCGTCAACTCCCGCCGCCTGGCCGAGCGGCTGACCGCGCGGCTCAACGAGATCCACGCCGAGGACACCGATCCGGGCTCGCTGCCGCCGGCGCCGGCCCGCCCACCCGCGCAGATCATGGTGCCGTCCGAGGTCTCGCGCGGCGCCCCCGCGGAGCTGGCCATGGCCCATCACGGATCGGTGTCCAAGGAGCGACGGGCGCTCATCGAGGACGCCCTCAAATCGGGTCGGCTGCGCGCGGTGGTGGCCACCTCGTCGCTCGAGCTGGGCATCGACATGGGCGCGGTGGACCTGGTCGTGCAGGTCGAGTCCCCACCGTCCGTGGCCTCGGGGCTCCAGCGGGTGGGCCGCGCCGGTCACCAGGTCGGCGAGGTCTCCCGCGCGGCCGTGTTCCCCAAGCACCGCGCCGACCTCCTCCACAGTGCGGTGACCGTGGAGAGGATGGTCGCCGGCGCGATCGAGACGATGTCGGTCATCACCAACCCGTTGGACGTCC
>NZ_JAALDZ010000219.1:0-7780 GCF_014145125.1 Dietzia sp. CQ4
CGCACATCACCCCGGTCGAGCCGGGGATCCACGCCGACATCGCCCGCCGCCGTCTGGCCGGCGAGGACCCCTGGGCGGTCGATCCGCGAATCACCGAACTGCAGGGCAGGGCGCGCGAGCAGGGACTGTGGAACCTCTTCCTGCCCGCCGGGCACGAGGGCCCCTACGCCGAGCGCTACGGCACCCACGGGGGGACCGGCCTGACCAACACCGACTACGCGCCCGTCGCCGAGGAGATGGGGAGGTCGTTCATCGCGCCCCTGGTGTTCAACTGCAACGCCCCGGACACCGGCAACATGGAGGTCTTGCTCAAGTACGGGTCGCAGGAGCAGAAGGACCGCTGGCTGGACCCGCTCCTGGACGGGAGGATCCGCAGCGCCTTCCTCATGACCGAGCCGGAGGTTGCCTCCTCCGACGCCTCCAACATGGCGGCCACCGCGCGGGTCGAGGGCGACGAGGTGGTGCTGGACGGCCGCAAGTGGTGGTCCACCGGGGTCGGCCACCCGGACTGCGAGGTGGGCATCTTCATGGGTGTGTCGGACCCGGACGCCCACCGGTACCTGAGGCACTCGATGGTCCTGGTGCCCATGGACGCCCCCGGGGTGCGCGTCGAGCGCATGCTCACCGCCCAGGGTGTCTATGACGAACCGCTCGGCCACGGTGAGGTGTCCCTCGAGGGCGTGCGTCTGCCGGTGGAGAACATCATCACCGGACCCGGGCGCGCCGCCGAGATCGCGCAGGGTCGGCTCGGCCCCGGCCGCGTCCACCACTGCATGCGGCTCATCGGGCTGTCGGAGATGGCGCTCGACCTGGCCTGCCGTCGCGCCTCGGGCCGGGTGGCCTTCGGCAAACCCGTCGTCAACCTGGGCGGGAACCGGGAACGGCTCGCCGAGGCCCGGATCGCCATCGACCAGGCCCGCCTGCTGGTGCAGCACGCGGCCTGGAAGCTCGACACCGAGGGGCAGGCGGCCGTGGAGGTCAGCGCCATCAAGGCCGCCGTGCCGAAGATGGCCCAGAAGGTGATCGACATGTCGTTGCAGCTGCACGGCGGCGGCGGGATGAGCGACGACTTCCCACTCGCCGGCGCCTACGCCACCGCGCGCTCGCTCCGCCTGGCCGACGGCCCCGACGAGGTCCACCTCGGTGTGGTCGCCCGGGCGATGCTCGCGCCGTACCGCGACGCCGCCGCAGCCACTACGGATGCAGAGTCGGGTCGATGAGCCGACCGCACGGGGCCTCGCCCCTGAGCCGCAGGATCCCGGGCGCGGGCGCGGTGCGCAGGGAGGACGCGTTCGACGTGGAGGCGGTCGCGGCCTGGCTGCGTTCCGTCACCCCCGACCACGCGGACGTCCTGGCGGGAGTGGACCTGGGTGACGACGACGAGCCGGTCATCCCCGAGGTGAGCCAGTTCTCGGGAGGCGCGTCCAACCTCACCTACGTGTTGCGATATCCCGGCGTGGACCTGGTGCTGCGCCGCCCGCCGACCGGCACCAAGGCCCGCGGCGCTCACGACATGAAGCGCGAGTACCGCGTCCAGTCGGCGCTCCGCCCGGTGTACCCGCTGGTGCCCCGGATGGTGGGGTTCTGCGACGACCAGTCGGTGATCGGGTCCGACTTCTACGTGATGGAGCGACTCGAGGGCACGATCCTGCGCAAGGACCTCCCCCGGGAACTCCGCGCGGACAGGGCCACCATCCGGCGTCTGTCCGAACGGGCGGTCGACGCCCTGGTGGACCTGCACGCCGTCGACGTCCGGGCCGCCGGCCTGGACGACCTCGACCGTGGCGAGGGCTACGTGCGCAGGCAGGTCGAGGGGTGGTCGGCCCGCTACCGCCGCGCGCGGACCCCCGACGTGCCCGACTTCGCGCCGGTGATGAAGTGGCTGGACGCCAATCAGCCGGACGACGTGGGCCACTGCCTGGTCCACAACGACTTCCGCTTCGACAACCTGGTCCTGGACCCCGGCGACGTCACCTCCGTCATCGGCGTCCTGGACTGGGAGATGGCGACCGTCGGTGACCCGCTCATGGATCTGGGTGGCGCCCTGGCCTACTGGGTCGAGGACGGGGACGGCCCGGTGTTCAAGGCGTTCCGGCGCCAGCCCACGCACGCGCCCGGGATGCTCACCCGGTGGGAGGTCGTCGAGCGCTACGCCGAGCGGTCGGGCCTGGAGATCAGCGAGGACGACTGGCGGTTCTACGAGGTCTTCGGGCTGTTCCGACTGGCGGTGATCGCCCAGCAGATCAACCACCGCTTCTTCCGCGGTCAGACGACCAACCCGGCGTTCCGCGCGTTCCGGCCCGCGGTGGGGTTCCTCGAGCAGCGTTGCCTGCGCATCATCCGCACCGGCGACGGGCGGCTGTCGCCCACCCGGCTCGGCCCTCGTGACGTGATCCCGGAGCTGCTCGCGGTGCCCAGGGTCGTCCTTCCGCTGCTCGCGGGCGGCGTGCACGACGCCCGTCAGAGGATCGGCGGGATCCTCGGCGGCCTGCCGGGGACGGGGAACCGGACGTGACGGGGGTCGATCGCTGATGGGGGCCATCCACCTGGTCCGCCACGGGCAGGCGTCGTTCGGGAGCGGCGACTACGACCGGCTCTCCGAGACCGGTCACCTCCAGGCCCGGCTCACGGGCCGGGACATGGCGGCGCGCGGACTTCGGCCCGATGTGGTGATCCACGGCGGAATGAGGCGTCAGCGCGAGACCGCGCAGGGCCTGGTCGAGGGCCTGAGAGAGGGCCTGCGCGAGGGTGCCGGGTGGGACTGCCCGGTCGAGTGCGACGACCGCTGGGCCGAGTACGACGCCGATGAGGTGCTCACCGCGGCCCGGGTGGCCGGGGTGAGCGCCGGTCACGGAACCCTCGATTCGGCGGGCTCCTCGGACGAGGCCAAGCAGGCGTTCCAACGTCAGCTCGACGCCGCGCTCGGGCACTGGGCGGGACTCGAGGCGTTCGAGACCTACCGGGCGGCCGCGGACGCGGCGATCGCGGACGCGGCGGCCCGGTCCGGGTCGGGACGCACGACGGTGGTGGTGAGCTCGGCCGGAACCATCTCGTTGGCGGTCGCGGGCCTGTTGGCCGATCCGGAGGGCGTGGTGGGGTTGTGGAGTCGCCTGCAGCGCGTGACCGTCAACACGGGAGTGGCCCGCGTCGTGGTGGGTCGCGGCGGGATGACCTGCATCGCGGTCAACGAGCACCAGCACCTGGAGCGGGCCGCCGGGCCGGAGGACCCGCGGGGTCTGATCACGCTGCGGTGACCCGGCTTCCGATCCCCTCGAGGTGACCGAAGGGTGGCGCCGGTCGCCGTATCGTACGACTGTGGCGGCCGGACACGGTGGCCGTTCGACTGTCAGGAGAGCCGCGATGCCCACATTCCAGCGCGGTCACACGACCATCGCCTACACCGACACCGGCGTGCCCGCCGGTCGTGAGGACGCTCCCGTGGTGTTCTTCGCCCACGGTCTGCTCTTCTCCGGGTGGATGTTCCAGCACCAGATCGCCCACCTGCGGGACAGGTACCGGTGCGTGACCATCGACTTCCGTGGGCAGGGCGAATCGCCCCGCGCGCTCGGTGGGTACGACATGGACACGCTGACGGTGGACGTCAGCGAACTCCTGCGGCACCTGCGGATCCCCGTGGTGAACTTCGTCGGCCTGTCCATGGGCGGCTTCGTCGGGATACGGCTCGCGGCCCGCAACCCCGAGATCGTGCACTCCCTCACCCTGCTCGACTCCGCCGCCACCGCGGAGGAGCCGGCCAACCGCAGCAAGTACAAGACCCTGTCCAAGGTGTACCGCGTCGCCGGGATGAAGCCGCTGCGGTCCCGCGTGGCGCCGATCATGCTCGCCGACCGCAACCTCTCGGCACCCTGGGTCGAGGAGTGGATGGCGATGCTCGAGCGCACCGACCGCGCTGGTCTGGTCAAGGCCATCGAGTCGGTCGCGGACCGGGATCCGTGCGAGGACGAGGCCATCCGGATCATCGCTCCGACGCTGGTCGTGGTGGGTGCGGAGGACGCGGCCACACCGCCGGACAAGTCGCGCCGGATCGCCGAGCTCATCGCCACCACGAGCTTCCACGAGATCCCCGGTGCGGGTCACTCGCCGACCATGGAACGGCCCGACGAGGTCAACGCCATCCTCGAGGCGTTCCTCTCCGAATACAACGCGTGAGGGCGAGGGAGACGATGACAACCGGGAGCACCGCGACGGACAGTGACGCGTCCACCAGAGGCTGGGTCGGCGTGCTCACGGGGAAGCTCACCGCCTGGCTGATCCTCGCGGCGGTCCTGCTCGTGTCCGGCGCCGTCTTCGCGCTCGCGTCCTCCGAGGGCGCGTCCGAGGCACCCCAGACGTTGCCGGACACCTCCGAGGCTGCCCTCGTCTCCCAGATCCAGCAGGAATTCCCCGACGCGGGGTCGGTGCCGGCGGTACTGGTGGTCACCAGGCAGGACGGCGGCGAGCTGGGCCCGCAGGGGATCGCCGCGGCCGTGGGTGCGGGTGAGCGGATGGCGGAGGTCGTCGGCGCCGAACCGCAGGGACCGATCCCCTCCGAGGACGGCGCCGCCGCGCTGATGCTGGTGCCGGTCGAGGCCGAGTCGATCTCCAACGAGCAGGGCAGCGAGCTCGTCCGCGAGATGCGCGACGCCGTCGCCGACGGCCTGGACCCCGGTCTGGAGGCGCAGCTCACCGGCGGGCCCGCCTTCGCCGCGGATACCGCTGCCGCCTTCGAGGGCGCGGACTTCCGGCTGCTGGCCGCCACGGCGACGGTCGTCGCGGTGCTCCTCATCATCACCTATCGCTCGCCGGTGCTGTGGCTCGTCCCGCTCGTCGTGATCGCCGTCGCCGACCGGGTGGCCTCCCTGTTGGTCTCGACGGTCGGCGAGGCCGTCGGCGTGACCGTCGACGGCTCCACGTCCGGCATCGTCTCGGTCCTGGTGTTCGGCGCGGGTACCAACTACGCGCTGCTGTTGGTCTCCAGGTACCGCGAAGAGCTGCGGCGGACCGAGAACCGGCGACAGGCGTTGCGGGACGCCTACCGGGGAGCGGTCCCCGCCATCATCGCCAGCAACATCACCGTGGTGCTGGCACTGCTGATGCTGTTGCTCGCGACCCTGCCCAACTACCGTTCGCTCGGGCTCTCCGCGGCCGTCGGCCTGCTCGTCGCCCTGGCGTACGCCCTCGTGGCGCTGCCGGCGGCGCTGGCCGTGTGCGGTCGTGGGTTGTTCTGGCCTTTCGTCCCCCGGCCGCACCGCGACTCCGAGAGCACGGGAACGCGCACCGGCGCGCGCGCCCGGGTGACCGCTCCGACGACTCCCGAGGACTTCCGCGAGGAGGTCCCGTCCGGCGTCTGGGGCCGCATCGCCTCCGGGGTGGTCAGGCGTCCGGTCCGTGTCCTGATCTCGTGCGTACTGATCCTCGTGATCCTCGCGTTCGGGTTGCTGGGCACCCGGATCGGCCTGAGCCAGACGGAGCAGTTCCGAACGCCGTCCGAGGCCGCGGCCGGTCTGGAGACCGCCGCCGAGCACTTCCCGGCCGGCGTCACGGACCCGGTCACCGTGCTCACCCGCACCGGCACGGAGGCGCAGGTCACGGAGGTGGCCGAGGGCGTGGAGGGCGTGGTGTCCGCCATGCCGGCCGGTGAGTCGGGGACCGGGTGGAGCCGCATCACGGTGACCCTCGACGCCGCCCCCGCGACCGACCGGTCGGAGGACAGCGTGGTGGCGTTGCGCTCCGCGGTCGACCAGGTCCCCGGATCCGAGGCGATCGTCGGCGGATCGGTGGCCGAGGGCGTCGACACCTCCGACGGGAACCTCCGCGACCTCGCGCTGATCGCACCGCTCATCCTCCTGGTGGTGTTCGTCGTCCTGGTCCTGGCGCTACGGGCGTTGATCGCGCCGCTGCTGCTGCTGGGCGCGACGGTGTTGTCGTCGCTCGCGGCGCTCGGGCTGGGGACCTTCGTCACCACCCAGATCCTGGGCTTCCCCGGCCTGGACGTGTCGGTCCCGCTGTACAGCTTCCTGTTCCTCGTCGCCCTGGGCGTGGACTACTCGGTGTTCCTGATCATCCGCGCCCGGGAGGAGGCGGCCACGCACTCGACCCGCGAGGCCATGGTCCGGGCGGTCGCCCTCACCGGCGGCGTGATCACCTCCGCGGGAATCGTGCTGGCCTCGGTGTTCGTGGTGCTGGGCGTCCTGCCGTTGATCGTGCTCACCCAGGTCGGCGTGATCGTGGCCCTCGGCGTCCTGCTGGACACCTTCGTCGTGAGGACCCTCGTGGTGCCGGCTCTGTTCACCCTGGTCGGGGAGCGGGTCTGGTGGCCTGGCGATCCCCGACGCGGCGTCGCACCCGTCGGCGAGCCCACCACCGGCGGTTCAGACGCATCCGCATCCGCAGCCACGGCTCCGGCCGACTCCGCTCCAGCCCGCACCGCCGACACGAAGGAGTTCCACCCATGACCACCTCGCGCCGTTCCCGGGTCCGTTCACTCGTCACCGCCCTCGCCGCGGTTCCGCTCCTGGCGGCGGGGCTCGGGGCCGCCCCCGCAGCCGGGGCCCAGGACCTCACCGACGGGGGCCGCCTCGGCGGGGGCTCCTCGCAGCTGGTGCTGCCCGACGGCATCGCGGTGGGGTCGATCGGCGGCCCCGAGCTGCAGCAGGTCGGATATGTGGATCCCGACCGTTTCGTGGGCACCTGGTACCAGGTCGCGGCGATCCCGCAGCCGTACACCCTGCAGTGCACCAACGACACGACCGCCGAGTACGCGCGGATCTCGCCCGACACGATCTCGGTACGTAACTCCTGCGGCTCGGCGATCAGCTCAGACTCGGTGATCGAGGGGGAGGCGACGATCCGCGACACCGACACCAACGCCTCCCTGCGCGTGAACTTCCCACAGGTGCCGTTCCAGGACGAGAACGGTCCGGTCAACTACCGCATCACCTACCTCGCCGACGACTACTCGGTGGCGGTCGTCGGCGACCCGAGCCGGTCCTCCGGCTTCGTGTTGAGCCGGGACCCCGCCCTGGGGGCGGACCAGTGGTCCACCGTCCGTGACGTCGTCGAGTCGCGCGGCTGGTGGCCCTGCGCGTTCCTGACCGTTCCCATGGCCGGTGGGCGGGGCGACGTCACCCCGCTGTGCCTGCTCCCCTGAGAGACGGACCGATGAGCATCGACCTCAGTTGTACGATCCGGGCCGGCGCGGACGAGGCGTGGGACTATCTCGCCTCGCCGGGTGCCTTCGTCCGGATCTCCCCGCCGTTCATGCCGCTGCGGCCCGTGAGCCAGGCCGACTCGCTGCGGGACGGTGTGGCCGTGCTCGAGCCGAGGTCCGCGCTCCCCGGTCCGTTGGGGACGCGGTTCGGCCCGCGATGGGTCGCGCAGCACGACCCCGCCGGGTACGTCGAGGGTGAGCGGTTCGTGGACCGCTGCGTCTCCCAGCCCTACGCGGGTCTCACGGGGTGGGTCCACGAGCACACCGTCACCGCGGGTCCGGACGGGACCGCCGTGCTGGGCGACCGGGTGCGCGCCCGCGTGCCGGGACCCCTCCTCTCCCCGGTGTTCGCCTACCGCTACCGCCAGATGGCGCACGACCTCGACCGGATCCGGCGGCTCGCCGGCCCGGACGGCGGACGAGCCCTGACCGTCGCGGTCACCGGGGCCTCCGGGCTGGTGGGGACCGCGCTGTGTGCCCTGCTGGGGGTCGCCGGCCACCGGGTCATCCGGTTGGTCCGTGGCGCGGCGGGCGGGGTCGACGAACGCAGGTGGGACACCGCGGACCCCG
>NZ_JAALDZ010000021.1:0-9577 GCF_014145125.1 Dietzia sp. CQ4
GTGGTGTGGGCGGGCGTGGTGTGGACGGGCGCGGTGTGGACGGGCGTGGTGTGCACGCGATCGCTCTGACCGGTCATAGGCCGAGGTACCCCCTGATGAGTAGGTTCAGTTCGGTCCGCCAGGTGGACGGGTCGAGCGGCGGGTCGGCGAGCGGGGCCGACAGGACCAGCCCCTGGACGGCGAGGAAGAGCATCGTCGCGGTCCTGTCGGCGTCGCGCCCGGCCAGCCTGGGGTCGCTCGCCACCGCCTGCGCGAGCAGTCCGCGGAGGACGTCGATGAGCCGGCGCTGCGAGGTGCCGAGCCGGTGGAAGACGTACTCGGAGAGCATCTCGGACTCGTGCCTGCGGAACGCGTCCAGCAGCGGGTCCGTCCGCACCTCGTCCGCGAACGTGCACAGCAACCGAACGAGCTCGTCCGCGTCGCCGGGTGCCGAGTCGGGGAGTGCCGAGCCGGGCAGAGCCGAGCCGGGGAGCGCGGGATCCACCCGCTCGACGACCGCGGTGAGCTCGCGGGTGAGCAGGTCGGCGAAGAGGGCGGTGATGTCCGGCCAGTGGCGGTAGAGGGTCGTCCGTCCCACCCCGGAGCGACGGGCGACCTCGACCATCGTGGTCCGCGTGGCACCGATCTCGAGGATCGAGTCGCGGGCGGCCGTGAGCGCGCGGTCGCGGGTGGCGGCGGTGCGGTCGGTCGACAGTGCCGGGGCGGACGAGGTCACCGGAGCTCCTGACTGGCGCGCGGCGCCCTTGGCGATCGTCCGGGGGTCGGGTACCCGTCAGTGCGGAGATCGTGGAAAACGGAACAGATTGAGGTTTACTGTTCCAGTATGAGCGACATGACTTCCTCTGACAACCTTCCGTTGCCGCCTATGGCCCTGTCCCGGTGGGGCACCGAGGCCGAGGCGAGGGACCTGGGCGAGGGCATCCGCGGCCTGCTGCGCGACGTGCTCGGGGTGACCGCCGAGAGCGGCCTGCACTTCGATCCGGCCGCCGTGGTGGCCTCCCCGTCCCGACTGACCCACGCCGACCTGACGGCCCTCGCCGACATCGTGGGGGAGGGCAACCTCTCCACCGCGGACGCCCAGCGACTGCCCCGGGCCAGGGGCAAATCGACACCCGATCTGCTGTCCTGGCGGCTGCGTCCCGAGGTGGACTGCCCCGACGCGGTGGTCGCACCACGTGACGACGACGAGGTGGCGGCCCTGCTGGCGTGGTGCGGACGCGAGGGGGTCGCGATGGTCCCCTTCGGCGGCGGCACCTCCGTGGTGGGGGGCCTCACCCCGGACGCCGGCGGCCACCGGGCCGTGATCTCGGTGGACCTCGCGCACTTCGACTCCCTCGAGTCGATCGATCCCGACTCGGGTGAGGCGGTCCTCGGGGCGGGCCTGTCGGGTCCCCGGGCGGAGGAGTTGTTGGCCGAACACGGCTTCTCGCTCGGCCACTTCCCGCAGTCCTTCCCGTACGCGACCCTCGGCGGGTACGCGATGACCCGCTCGTCCGGGCAGGCCTCGGCCGGGTACGGGCGCTTCGACGAGATGGTCCGCGGCCTGACCGTGGTGACGCCGATCGGCGTGATCGAGGCCGGCCGCGCACCGGCGTCGGCCGCCGGACCGGACCTGCGGCAGTGGCTGATGGGGTCCGAGGGCGCCTTCGGGGTGTGCACCCGCGTGCGGCTACGGATCCACCCGGTCCCGCAGACGGTCCGACACGAGGCGTTCCGGTTCCCCGACTTCGCCACCGGTGCGGCGGCGCTGCGCGCGGTCGAGCAACAGGGCACCGGCCCCACCGTCATCCGGTTGTCGGACGAGGCGGAGACGGCGGTGAACCTGGCCACCGCCACAGAGGCGATCGGGGAGCGGGCCGAGGGCGTCGGTATGGATGGGGCGGGCACGGAGGGTGCCGGCGCGGCCACGGAGGGCGCCGACGGCGCGGGCGGGGAGTCCGGCGGCTGCCTGTGTCTGACGCTGTTCGAGGGCACGCCCGAGCACACCGGGTCGCGCCACGCCGAGACCCGGGCGGTGTTGCTGGCCCACGGCGGCGTCTCGTTGGGTGCCGGACCGGCCGAGGCGTGGGAGCACGGCCGCTTCGGTGCGCCCGTCCTGCGTGACTCGTTGCTCGACAACGGCGCGCTGGTCGAGACGCTCGAGACCGCCACCGACTGGTCGAACCTGCCCGCGCTGCGGGACGCCGTCGCCGCGGCGCTGACCACCTCGCTCGAGGCGAGTGGCACGCCGGCACTGGTGATGTGCCACATCAGTCACGTCTACCCCACCGGCGCGTCGCTCTACTTCACCGTGGTGGCGGGTCAGCGGGGCGAGGACCCCGTCGCGCAGTGGATGCAGGCCAAGCGGGCGGCATCGGAGGCGATCGTGGCCACCGGGGGGACGATCACCCACCACCACGCGGTCGGGGTGGACCACAGGCCCTATCTCGAGGCCGAGATCGGCGAGGTGGGCGTGCGGATGCTGCGTGCGGTCAAACACGCCGTGGACCCGGAGGGCGTGTGCAACCCGGGGACGTTGATCCCGTGACCGCGCGGCTGTCCGACCGTCGGATCCGCACGGTCGCCCTGCTGACCAACCCGGCCGCAGGCGGCGGGCGGGGGGACCGGGTCGCCGACAGAGCGGCCGCGAGGCTGCGGTCGCACGGGCTCGAGGTCGACGCCCTCCGGGGGGCCAGCGCGCAGGAGTCGCTCGAGCTGGCGCGACAGGCGATCGCCGACGGCGTGGATGCCCTCGCCGTGTGCGGCGGGGACGGGATGGTCTCGCTCGCCGTGCAGACGCAGGCGTTCTCGGGCGTCCCGATCGGCATCATTCCCGCGGGCACCGGCAACGATCTCGCCCGTGAGTACGGCATCCCGTTGGACAGCCCGGAGGCCGCGGCCGACGTCGTCGCCGGCGGCCGGGTCGAGCAGGTGGACCTCGGCAGGGCCACCCCGGACGGCGGGGACCCGCACCTCTTCGCCTCCGTCCTGTGCGCGGGGCTCGACTCGGCGGTCAACCGGCGCGTCAACGAGATGACGATCCTCGGCGGGCCCCTCCGCTACGTCCTGGCCTCGATCATCGAGTTCCCGACGTACCGGCCCCGTCGGTTCCGCATGACCTTCGACGCCGGTGAGGCGGAGGAGGAGACGGTGGAGACGGAGGTCCTCCTCAGCGCGTTCGCCATCACGCGCAGCTACGGCGGTGACATGAGGATCGCCCCCGACGCCGACCGGTCCGACGGGTTGTTCGACGTCTGCTACGTCGGCAGGATCTCCAAGCCCCGACTGGCGTGGCACTTCCGCCGGCTCTACTCCGGTACCCACGTGGGACTCCGGGGGGTGACCACACGGCGGTGCAGGTCGGTCCGGATCGAGGCTCAGGATGTGGAGGCGTTCGCCGACGGTGACGCCGTGGCGCCGCTCCCGGTGACCGTCGAGGTCCTCGCGGGGGCCGGCCTGTTCCTCGTAACGCGATAACTCCAGTCTCATCCGTAACACTGATTTACGCAGGTCACGGGGGTTACACGTAGTCGATACCTCATCCGCCAATCGGTTCGCTTCAGGCTCGCCGAGACGGCATGATTACCTCCATGCGCTCCAGGCTCACCGCGTCACTCGCGACCATCGCCGTCACCTCCGCCACTCTGATGGGTGGCGGGGGCGCGACGGCCTCCGCCCAGGCTCTGCCGTCGTTCATCCCGCAGCACGTGGTGGACGGTCTCGTCTCCCAGGCCCGTGCCGCGGTGCCCGCCGAGGTGTGGGCGGCGGTCGGGTCGACGGGGATGATCTACCAGGACGTCGCAGGCGGGCTGCGCGAGGGCATCGTCCGCGAGATCGACTCCTACCGGGTGTCCCGGGGGCTCGGCGCACTGGCCCCCAACCCGACCCTGGACCGCGAGGCGCAGGCGTGGGCCGACCGGCTCGCCGCCGAGGACGCCGTCTACCACAACCGGGCCCTGCTGAACCGCGGCCACGGGGAGAACATCGTCGCCGCGGGTACACACTGCGGAGCGGTGTGCCTGGTCGACCTGTGGAAGAACTCACCCGGCCACAACGACAACCTGATTGACCCCGGGTACCGTTCGGCGGGAATGGGGATCGCGTACTCCGCCGGTGGCAAGGTGTTCGTGGTACACAACTTCGCGTACTGACGTCAGCCGGGGGGACCGACCCGCTGCCAAGCACGGCCGAACAGACGAGGGAGACCATGTCCGAACGGATCACACGCGCACTCAGGCTCAGGACAGACCCGGGGATCTTCCTCACCACCGTGGCGGTCATCGTGGCCTTCGTGGTGGTCACGTTCCTCGCGGGGGACTGGGTGGGGGACGTCTTCGGCACCGCCTCGGGGTGGATCATGACCAACCTCGGGTGGTTCTACATCGCCGGGGTCTCCATCTTCCTGCTCTTCCTGCTGTGGATAGCGCTGAGCCGGTTCGGACATGTCCGTCTCGGCGCCGACGGCGAGGAGCCCGAACACTCCACGGCGGCCTGGTTCGGCATGCTGTTCGCCGCCGGGATCGGCACCATCCTCATGTTCTGGGGAGTGGCCGAGCCCATCTCGCACTTCGCCACCCCGCCCCGCGGCGGGGTGGACCCCGGGAGCAGGGAGGCCGCCCAGGAGGCGATGGCCTTCACCCTCTACCACTTCGGTCTGCACACCTGGACCATCTTCGCGCTGCCCGCCCTGGCGTTCGCCTACTTCATCTACAAGCGCAAGATGCCGCCGCGCGTCAGTTCGATCTTCGCGCCGATCCTGGGCAACCGCGTCTACGGGCCCATCGGCAAGACGATCGACGTCGTGGCGCTGGTGGGAACGGTGTTCGGCGTGGCGACCTCCGTCGGCCTCGGCACACTCCAGATCAACGCCGGTCTCAACGAGCTCTTCGGGATCGCGGTGTCCCCGGTGGTGCAGGTGCTCGTCATCGTGGTGGTCACCACCATCGCCTGCATCTCGGTGGCGGCGGGCCTGGACAAGGGCATCAAGCGACTGTCCACCCTCAACATCGCCCTGGCCGTCGCGCTGCTCGTCTTCATCGTCGTCACCGGACCCACCCTGTTCCTGCTCAAGGGAACGGTGGAGACCTTCGGTGTCTACGCCTCGACGCTGCCCGAGCTGGCGTTCTGGAACAACGTCTTCCCGGCCAACGACGACCTGGCGACCTGGCAGAACACGTGGACCGTCTTCTACTGGGCGTGGACCATCACGTGGTCGCCGTTCGTGGGCATCTTCATCGCCCGCATCAGTCGCGGTCGGACCATCCGCCAGTTCGTCTTCGGGGTGCTCGTCCTCCCGGTGGCCTTCTCCATCATCTGGTTCGGCGTGTTCGGCATGGCGTCCTTCGACATCGAACTGAACGGACCCGGTGGACTGGTCGAGGCGGTGGTCGACGACGGGGACATCCCCGGCGCGCTGTTCGCGTTCCTGTCCAACTACCCGCTCGCCACCCTCGTCTCCGGGATCGCGGTGCTGATCGTCGTCATCTTCTTCACCACCTCGGTCGACTCGGCCGCGATGGTCGTCGACATGATGGCCTCGGGCGAGGACGACACCGTCGCCCCGTCGCCCGTCCACCAGCGCATCATCTGGGGCGTCCTCATGGGCGCCGTCGCCGCGACGCTGCTCGCCGGCACCGGGACCGGTGGTCTCAGCGCTCTGCAGGAGGTCATCACCGTCATCGGGCTGCCGTTCTTCGTCATGGGCTTCGTGATGATGTACAGCCTCGTCAAGGGCATCTCCGCCGACCTGGGCGAACGGCCGCCCACGGTGACCAGGCAGTGGGATCGCGCCTACTCGCCCGAGGAGTTCGAGAAGAACGAGACCACACCCTCACCCGAGCCGATCGGTCCGCTGCACCGGATCCCCGGGGAGGAGGACGACGGCGCACCGAACCCGCTCCGGTCCTCCGACTAGTGTCCGCGCACGTCGAGCATCGTCATCGCCGCGTGCATCTCCCACACGAGGATCTCGGCGCCGCCGGCGCCGGCGGTGACCCGGCGACCACCCGTGGCGGTGAGTTGCGCGGCGTCACCGGTGGCCAGCTCGCCCTCGGCCTCCAGGTCGACCGAGCCGACTGGGACGTAGAGGTGGAGGTACGGCGCATCGGGGAGCTGGACCGACCGACCCGGCTGTAGTCGCGCGGCGAGCAGCGCCGAGGTGCTGCTGCGGATCCGGATGGCGGCCCGGTCGGCGTGGGCGCGGAGGCCTCCCGCGACGACGGCGAGGGTGTTCTCCAGCTCGCCGGGGTCGATCTCGCGCTGGTCGTACCCCGGGTCCCCGCCGGTGGAGTCCGGGACGACCCACATCTGGACCAGGTGTACCGGTTCGGCCGGGACCCCGGAATGCCGGATAGATCCGTCGCGCCAGCCGTCGTTGCGCTCGGAGTGCAGGATCCCCGTCCCCGCGCTCATCCGCTGGGCGAGACCGGTGTAGATGATCCCGTTGTGGCCCTCGGAGTCCTGGTGGACCAGCGATCCGGACAGTACCCAGGTGACGATCTCCATGTCCCGGTGGCCGTGGGTGTCGAACCCGGAACCCGGCGCGATCCGATCGTCGTTGTTGACCAGGAGACGCCCGAAATGGGTGTTCATCGGATCCTGGTGGCGGGCGAAGGAGAAGGAGTGACGGGAATCCAACCAGCCGCCACCGGTGTGGGAGCGCGTGGCCGACCGACGGAGTGTGACCTTCTGATCGAGCACGGCGCCCCCTTGACTAGCTGATGCAACAACAATACGCTCCACCGATCGGCTCCGGCCGGGGCGCCCGTCCAGAACGGTCGTCCAGATTTTTCGCTGATACGGCGACGGTCCACCGCGCGCGGGCGTAAGGTGACAGTTGTCAGTGACGGGAGTCACATCGCCTGCCGGGAGGTTTCCATGTTGCAGAACGCTCTGGCCGCCACGCTGCGCGTGGGTGTGGCCACCACCAGCGAGGTGGCTCACATCGTCGTCGACCACACCCTGGGCCGCTTCCTCGACACCAACCCGGACAAGGTTCGCTGACCATCCGGGTTCGCTGACAATCCGGGTGGGTTGACCATCCGCTAGAGCCGGGCCGCCACGAGCCGGAACGCGTCCGGCCCGTAGGGCGGCACGCCGGGGATCACATCCCGTCGGCCGTGCCCTCGCTCCCGCCGAGGGCGTGGTCCGGCTGTTCCGGCGTCTGATAGATGCGCTTCTGTTCCTCCATGTCGCGCGACCCCGTCGTCGCGGTGCCGTCACCGTTGCCGACGCTCCGGCCGTCACTGTGTCCACCGCTGCCCGGGGCGTCCGGGTCGATTCCGGTCGCTCCCTGATCCGCCGCCCGATCCGGCGCGCTTCCGTCACCGACACGCGTTCCGTCGATGGTGTTGCCCAGGTCCTCTGGGGTCTCCGGGGGTGTCTCCGAGTTCATGTGGTCCTCCTGGGTCGTGCGTGCGGGGGGTGGTGACGACCCTAACCGCGACGGGCCCCACGTGCTTCCGGACCTCGCCGCCGGATCCGACGGTGACCGCACCGGAGCGACGACCGACCGGGACCGCCTATCCTGGTGCCCATGTCGGACAATCCCTTCGGTCGGGTCATCACCGCGATGGTGACCCCAATGCACGACGACGGCTCGATCGACTTCGACGGGCTGCAGCGACTCGCGGTCCACCTCGCCGATCACGGTCACGACGGACTGCTGGTCAACGGCACCACCGGTGAGTCCGCCACGACCACCGACGAGGAGGACTACGACGCCGTGGCCGCGGTCGTCGAGGCGGTCGGCGACCGTGTGTCGGTGATGGCCGGCTGCGGGACCAATGACACCGAGCACTCGATGCGGGCGGCCGCCGCGATGGTCGAGCGCGGCGCCGACACGCTGCTGGTGGTGACGCCGTACTACAACAAGCCCACGCAGCACGGGATCGTCGAGCACTTCCGGATGGTCGCCGAGGCGGGAGGGCGACCCGTCATGGCCTACGACATCCCGGGGAGAACCGGCACGGCCCTGTCCTCCGACACGATCCGCCGGTTGGGAGAGATCCCCGGCCTCCGCGCGGTCAAGGACGCCAAGGGCGACCTCTTCGAGGCCAGCCGACTCATGGCCGAGACCGATCTGCTGTGGTTCTCGGGTGACGACGTGCTCAACCTCGCGTTCCTCGCACTGGGCGCCACCGGCATCGTCTCGGTGGTCGGGCATGTGGCCGGAGACGACTACCGGGCCATGATCGACGCCGTCGATGCCGGTGATCTCCCCCGGGCCCGCGAGATCCACACCCGCCTCATCCCGGCCGTCGACGCGATCATGCACACCTCGCAGGGGGCCATCCAGATCAAGGCAGCGCTGAAGATGCAGGGGCTGCTCGGCTCCGACCAGCTGCGGATGCCGCTGCTCCAGGGCCCGCCGGAGCACCTCGACCGGCTCCGTGAGGGACTGGCCGCGGCCGGACTGGCCTGACCCACGGATCGGCCTACGGATCGGCCTGACCCCGCCGCGGACTGACTACCGGAACGCGGACATCTCGGTGCACCGCTCCCAGAGGGCGGCGGCGACCCGCTCGTCGCGGGACCTGCTGCTCGACCTGGCGATCTTCGGGTATCCCCTCAGTCCGCCCAGGCGATCGGGGCCCACGAAGGTCGCGCCCGGAAGGTCCGGCACCGTCGCGGCGTAGAGGACGGACAGGGCGCCCGTCTCCGGCGTCAGTCCGGCCCACGAGATCGAGTTGCCGAGCTCGAAGAACCGGTCGGCGGCCGGGCGGCCGCTCTGCCGGAGGAGTTCGGTGGCGGTGTACCCGGGGTGGGCCGCCATCGACCGGATCTCCCCGCCCTCGCGACCGAGTCGGCGCTGCCATTCGTAGGCCAGCATGATGCAGGCCAGCTTCGAGTTGGCGTAGGCCGCCATCGGCCGGTATCCGCGCAGGTCCATGCTCAGATCGTCGGTGTCGACGCGCCCGCGGAGGTGTGCCAGCGACCCGAGCCAGACCACGCGATCGGTCAACCGCGGCAGCAGGCCGCCGGTGAGGGCGTGGTGACCGAGTGCGTTCACACCGAACTGCATCTCGTGACCCTGGGCGGTCCGCGAGGGCGGGAGGTTCATGACGCCGGCGTTGTTGATCAGGACATCCACCCGATCCGCGGTCCCGGCGACGAACTCGTCCACCGAGTCGAGGTCCGCCAGATCGAGCCGACGGACCAGCGCCAAGTCACGCGTCCCCGACGGCAGGGTGGCCCGGGCGGCCTCGGCCTTCTCGAGGTTCCGGCACGCCATGACCACCCGGGCGCCCCGGGCCACGAGTGCCTGTGTGGTGGCCAGGCCGATCCCCGCGTTGGCCCCGGTCACGACAAAGGTCCGTCCCGTCTGGTCGGGGACGTCGGAGGCGGACCATCTGGGCGTGCGGCTCATGTGTGACAGTCAACCAGCCGCGCCTGCGCCGTGGTCGGACACCCGTGTGGTAGCGCCGGGGGAGACGCCGCGATGTTCTTGTGACACACTCGCGTGAGGCGGGTGAGATCCCACGCGTCACACACGCCTTTCGTCTTCGACCGAGATCTCGGAGTTCCCTCATGACGTTCGACCGCCGTTCCTTCCTCCGCCGCGCCGGTCTCGGCGCGGCCGGGGCCGGCGCCCTCGCCG